>NZ_JAWDID010000070.1:0-27299 GCF_032464875.1 Allobosea rubneri | reverse complement strand
AACCGGGCGTCGTGCCGCCTTGTGGAGGACGTTCCTGCCCGCCCGGCCGTTGGCGGCGCGGATCGGGCCGGTCGTCATCGCCCGACTGGGCCTGGGCGAGCTGGAGCGATGGCGCGGCGAAACTGCCCTGCGAAAGAGCGATGGCGGGGATCAGGGTGCCGAGCAGGAGCAGATTCTTGAGGCGCATGGTGACGTCCGTTTCCAGTTGTTCTTCCGGACATCAGCGCCCTCGCGCCCTGAATTCCGGATGAACCGAAAACGGCCGAAATCGGGCACGGTTCCGCTTCCCAAGCGGCAACCGGCCCGGCTTTGCGCAGGTTTCAGAGTTCGGCCTGCGCCTTCACATAGGCCGCGATTTCGGCATGCGTCGCGAACCAGACATCGCCCTTGCCCTTGGCGTGCCGCACCAGTTCCTCGACGATCCAGAAGCGCGAGCGATAGGTGATGACGTGCGGATGCATGGTCAAAAGGAACAACCCGCCATCCTCGTAGGCGCCGTCGAATTCGCGGCGGAAGATGTCGAACACCGCCTCTGGCGGCGTATAGGGCCGCAGCGCCTGGAAGCGGTTCATGTTGAAATAGACCGCGTCGTCCCGGATCCACTCGACCGGAAGCTCGACCATGCCGGTGGGCTCGCCGTTCTCGATCAGCTCATAGGGGTCGTCATCGGCGAACAGCGAGGAATCGTAGAGCAGGCCGAGCTCGCGCTCGACCGCGAGCGTCACCTCGGAAAAATCCCAGGACGGGGTGCGCATGCCGACCGGCCTGACGCCGGTGATCCGCTCCAGCGTATCGGCCGAGCGCAGATGCAGCTCGCGCTCCTTGTCGGGCGGCACCGCCGTGTTGACCTCGTGGATCCAGCCATGAAGGCCGATTTCGTGCCCCTCGGCGACGACCCGGCGCTGTTCGTCGGGATAGAGCAGGGCGGTCACCGCCGGCACGAAGAAGCTCGCCTTGATGTCTTCCTTCGCCAGCATCGACAGGATGCGCGGCATGCCGGCGCGGTTGCCGTATTGCCCCCAGGAGAGCCGCCCGACCGACTTGCCGCCGTCGCGCAGTTCGTTGGTCTCGTGATCGACGTCGAAGGAGAGCGCGACGGCGCAGCGCGCGCCGCCCGGCCAGCTCTTCGGCTTGAGATTGCGGCCGGCGCGCACGCGCTCGACCTTGCCGCGCCAGGTTTCCTCCGACCACTGCCAGGGTTCGAGATCGTCCATCGTCATCCTCCAGTCGAGGCCGCCGCCGGCAGCACCGGCACGGCGGCGAGCAGTCGCTTGGTGTAGTCGTGCTGCGGCCGGTCATAGACCTCGGCCGCCGGGCCTTCCTCGACGATGCTGCCGCGATACATCACCGCCACACGCTCGCAGAGATGGCGCACCACCGAGAGGTCGTGGGAGATGAAGAGCAGCGTCAGGCCGAGCTCGCTGCGCAGCCGCATCAGCAGGTTGAGGATCTGCGCCTGGATCGAGACGTCGAGCGAGGCGACCGGCTCGTCGCAGATCACTAGGTCCGGCTGCATGGCGAGCGCACGGGCAATCGCGACGCGCTGGCGCTGGCCGCCGGAGAACTGGTGCGGATAGCGGCCGGCGAAAGCGGGATCGAGCCCGACGGCGCCGAGCCAGTCGCGGACATAAGCCTCGGCCTCGGCCTTGCCGACGAGGCCATGGGCGCGCGGGCCTTCGCTGATGCTATCGCCGATGCGCATGCGCGGATCGAGCGAGGCGAACGGGTCCTGGAAGATCGTCTGGACGCGGGTGGTGAGCTTGCGCGGCGTCTCGCCGGCGCTCATCACGGGCCGGCCGGAGAGGCGCACCGTGCCGGCGCTGGGCGCGTAGATGCCAGCCGCCATCCGCCCCAGCGTCGATTTGCCGGAGCCGGATTCGCCGACGAGGCCGAGCGCCTCGCCGCGGCGCACGGTCAGGCTGACGGAATCGACGGCCAGCACCGATACCGGTGGCTTTGCGAGGCCGAGCCTCTCGGCCATTGCCCGCAGTGCCCCGGTGCGGGTTTCGAAGCGCTTGCTGACGCCGTCGAGAACGAAATAGGGCGCGGCTTCGTCGCCGGCCGCCTCGGCCTTCGCCGCCGGCAGGCGTGGCGGCGGAGCGGCGTCCGGAACTCCGCCACCGCGCAGCAGGTACTGACCCGGTGTGCCGCGCGAGGGCAGGGCATCGAGCAAGGCGCGGGTATAGGGATGCTGCGGCCTGGTCAGCACGTCGAGCATCGGGCCGGCCTCGACGATCTTGCCGAGCCGCATCACCGCGACGTGCTGGGCGATCGAGGCGACGGTGGCGAGGTCGTGGCTGATCCAGATCAGCGCGGTGCCGAGCTCGGCGACGAGCTCCTTCATCTCTGCCAGTATCTCGGCCTGGATCGAGACGTCGAGCGCAGTCGTGGGCTCGTCGCAGATGATCAGCTTCGGCCCATGCAGCAAGGCGATCGCGATGGCGACGCGCTGGCGCATGCCGCCGGAAAGCTGGTGCGGATAGAAATCGACCGTCGCCTGCGGGTTGGGGATGCGCACCTGCGCGAGGCCCTCGACGGCGCGCCGGCGTGCCTCCGCCGCCGAGACCTTGCGATGCGCCTCCAGCGCCAGCCGGATCTGCTCGCCGATCGTCAGCACCGGGTTCAGCGTCATCAGCGGGTCCTGGAAGACCATCGAAACGGTCTTGCCACGCAGGGCCCGGAGCTCGTCCTGCGGCAGGCCGGTGAGCTCGCGCCCTTCCAGCTTCACCGAGCCGCCGGCGACGCGGCCGGGCGGATCGATCAGGCCGATGATCGAGAAGCCGGTGACGCTCTTGCCGGAGCCGGATTCGCCGACGAGCCCCATCACCTCGCCGCGCCGCAGCGAGAAGGAGACGCCGTCGACGGCCTTCACCACCCCGGCGCGGGTGAAGAAATGCGTGCAGAGGTCGCGGACGTCGAGGAGGGGCGCGTCGGTCATAAGCGCCTCCCATTCAACAACAATCGAGTCATCCCGGGCGACCGAAGGGAGACCCGGGATCCATGCCGGGACGCCATCCGGCAACGCTCAGGCATGGGTCCCAGGTCTCCGCTGCGCTGCGCCCGGGACGACTGGCGTATTTTGGGAGGCAAAGGATGGATCATCATCGCTTCAGCCTCGGATTGACCTGGTCGCGGACCTGGTCGCCGACGAGGTTGATCGCGACGATCAGCAGGATCAGGGCAAGGCCCGGATAGATCGAGATCCAGTAGCGGCCCGACAGCATGTACTGGAAGCCATTGGCGATCAGGGATCCCAGCGAGGGTTCCGTCACGGGCAGGCCGACGCCGAGGAAGGACAGCGTCGCCTCGAGCGCGATCGCATTCGCCACCTGCACGGTCGCGACCACGATCAGCGGCGGCAGGCAGTTGGGCAGGATATGGCGCCAGACCACCTGCCGCGCCGGCAGCGGCGTCGAGAGCGCCGCCTCGACATAGTCCTTGCCGCGCTCGGCCGAGGCCGCGCCATGGGCGGTGCGGGCGAAATAGGCGTATTGCGCGGCTGCGAGCGCGGCGATCAGTTGCGCCTTGCCCTGGCCGAGCAGGGCCGAGATCACCAGCGCCAGCAGGATCGCCGGGAAGGCGAGTTGCAGGTCGATCACCCGCATGATGAAGGCCTCGCGCCTTCCGCCGAGATAGGCGGCGGAGATGCCGAGCGTGACACCCACCGCGAAGGCGATGGCGCCGGCGACCAGCCCCATCTGCAGGGAGATGCGCAGGCCGTAGAGGATGGCCGAGAACAGGTCGCGCCCCTGCGCGTCGGTGCCGAGCCAGTGCGTGTAGCCGCCGGAGCCGACATAGCCCGGCGGCCGGCGGGCATCCATCAGCGCGAGCTTGGCGAGGTCGTACGGGTCCTGCGGGGCGATGAGCGGGGCGAACAGGGCGACGCCGACCAGCGCCACGACGACGGCGAGCGCTGCGACCGCGATCCTGCTCTCGCGGAACTCGGCCCAGAAGCGGGCGGCGGGCGAATCCTTCCGCATCATGCCCGCCCCTTCCGCAGGCGCGGATCGAGCGCGAAATAGGTCAGGTCGACCACGAAATTGATCATGATGAAGACGAAGGCGACCAGCATCAGATAGGCGACCATCACCGGCCGGTCGAGCGACTGGATGGAGTCGATGATCAGCTTGCCGATGCCCGGCCAGGAGAAGATCGTCTCGGTCACCACGGCGAAGGCGAGCGTCGAGGCGAATTCGAGCCCGAACACCGTGACGAGCGGGATCGAGATCAGCCGCAGCACATGCCGGCGCAGCACCGTCCATTCCGACAGGCCGG
Source organism: Allobosea rubneri (assembly GCF_032464875.1). Lineage (NCBI taxonomy): Bacteria > Pseudomonadati > Pseudomonadota > Alphaproteobacteria > Hyphomicrobiales > Alloboseaceae > Allobosea > Allobosea rubneri. The sequence continues at coordinate 23,024 of NZ_JAWDID010000070.1, read as the reverse complement.
CGGCGCGGGCGAATTTCACGGTGTCGCTCAGCATGACCTCGCGGGTGCCGGCGCGCGCGAGGCGCGTCATCAAAGCGAGCTTGAAGAAGGCGAGATTGGCGGCCGGCAGCAGCATGTGGCTGAGCCCGTTCGCGGTCAGGAAGCTCCATTCGATGCCGAACAGCGCGGCGGTGTCGCCGCGCCCGCCGGCCGGCAGGATCTGCAGCTCGACGGCGAAGGTCATGATCAGCACGAGGCCGATCCAGAAGGTCGGCACCGAGAAGCCGAGGATCGAGAGCGCCATGATCGCCTTGGCGAGGGCGCTGTCCGGCCGGTAGCCGGCATAGATGCCGGCGGGAATGCCGATCAGCGCCGCGCCGACCACGGCCGCGACCGTCAGTTCCAGCGTCGCCGGCAGGCGCGACAGGATCAGCTCCAGCACGGGCATGCCGAAGACGAAGGAGCGGCCGAAATCGCCGTGCAGCACGCGGCCAAGAAAGGTGAAGTACTGCTCCCAGAGCGGCCGGTCGAGGCCGTAGCGGGCGATCGTCTCGAGCCTGATGTCCTGGCTGACATCGGGGCCGATCAGCACGTCGATCGGATTGCCGATGGCGTAGACGCCGACGAACACCAGCGCCGACATGACGAGCATGACGACGAGCGCCTGCAGGATGCGCTCGATGACGTGCGTCAGCATAGGCTGGACATCGCCCGGATGGTCCTCGCAGCCCCTGTCCCGGGCGACCGCGAGGCGGTCGGATGGGACCCGGAGGTTGCGGGACCATAGTCCATTACGGCCAGCTCTCCACCATCGCCGCGCGCGTCTCCTCGACGCCGACGGCCCAGAGCCGGAGCATCTCCTCGTCGGGCTTCTGGTAGCAGCCGTGGAAATTGCCGTCGCCGAGGATCTCGCGCTTCCGGGCCGGATTGGCGGCCTGGTAGAGGGCGCTGTCGAAGGGCGGCTTGACCGCATCCGGGAGCGCGACCCCGGCCAGGCGGTTCCAGGGAAAATTCTCCATCCAGGAGGCATGCGAGGCGGCTGGGTCGACCTGCCGGACCGCCGCCTGGAAGCGCGGCCCGGCCCACCAGTTGTGCATCCTGACGCTGGCGTCGGGGCGCTTGCCCATCCACTCCGTCGCGAAGGTCATCGCCGGCGAATTGCCGCCATGGCCGTTGACCAGCACGATGCGCCGGAAGCCGGAGCGGTAGAACCCCTCGAGCAGATCCTCGAGCAGCGCGACATAGGTGCTCATCCGCAGCGAGACCGTGCCGGGATAGGCGGTGAAGCCCGGCGTCATGCCATAGGCCTGCACCGGAAAGACCGGAATGCCGAGCGGCTCGGCGGCTTCATTCGCGACTCGCTCGGCCAGGATCGCATCGGTGGCGAGGCTCAGATAGGCGTGCTGCTCGATGCAGCCGAGGGGGAGCACGCAGCGGTCGTCGCGCCTCGCCTGCTCCTCGATCTGCATCCAGTTCATCTCAGCGACGAGCACGGCCAAATCCTTGCGTTTCGGCAAAAGCACGTCATCCTTGACAGTGGCATAGGGGGTCGTCAAGTTCCACATGGAACTAAGTCAGGAAGTGCCGAGATGCGCCATGCACCGACTGCCTTGTCGAAGTTGGACAGCGAGCGCGAGGCCGCTCTGCGCAATCTCGATCCGCTGATTGTCACCAAGCTCTGGGACAATCCCTGCTGGCTTTCCTTCCGGCTGAACTTCATCGCCTTCCGCTTCAACGATCCGGTCTATCGCTGGATCGAGGCGCGTTACGGGCTGGTCCGGCCGGAATTCGTCGCGCTCTACGCGGTCGGCTTGAAGGGTGGCGTCGCCGCCAAGAACATCGTCGCCTCCGCGGGTCTGCCGAAGAACACGCTGTCGCGTGCGATCCAGAAGCTGCTCCAGCGCCGCCTGCTCAAGCGCGAGGCCGACCCTGAGGATCTGCGCAGCTATGTGCTGGCGCTGACGCCGGCCGGCCGCGCCATCTTCGACGAGACCATGCCGCGGATGGTGCAGCAGCAGGCCGCGATGCTCGGCACGTTGACCGAGGCCGAGCAGAAGCAGCTCTGCGAGCTCCTGGACAAGATGGTGATCGCCTCTCCGATCTGGCCTGCCGACCTCGAACCCGAAAGCAACCCGTCATGACGCAGACCTTGCCGCGCATCTTTCCGCTCTGGCGCCGTGCCGCGCTCGCTGCCCTGTTCGGGGTCGCGCTCGCCGGTCCGGCGCTGGCCCAGAACCTGACCATTGGCGTGCGCGCCGGCCCGGAATCGATCGATCCGCATTTCACCGCGACCGGCACCCATGCCGAGGCGCTGAAGCATGTCTTCGACACCCTGACCTGGTCGGGCGACAAGCTGCAGATCGAGCCGCGCCTGGCGACGAGCTGGAAGGCGATCGAGCCTTCCGTCTGGGAGTTCAAGCTGCGGCCCGGCGTGAAGTTCCATGACGGGTCCGACTTCACCGCCGAGGACGTCAAGTTCTCGATCGAGCGCATCCCGGTCGTCGCCGGCCCCAACCCGACGACGATCTATGTCCGCCGCGTCAAGGAGGTGAAGATCGTCGATCCGCTCACCGTCCACATCGTCACCGACGGGCCGGCGCCGAACCTGCCCAACGATTTCATCCGGCTCTTCATCGTCTCGCACAAGGCGGCCGCCGGCCTGACCAAGGACAATGCCAACGACGCCTTCAACAGCGGCAAGGCGGCGATCGGCACCGGCCCCTACAAGTTCGTCTCGTGGACGCCGAAGGACCAGCTCGTGCTCGACCGTTTCGACGGCTACTGGGGCGAGAAGGAGCCCTGGGCCCGGGTGCTGCGCAAGGAGTTGCCGAACGATGCCGCCCGCGTCGCCCAGCTGAAGGCCGGCCAGGTCGACATCATCGTGCGCGCGCCTGCTTCCGACGTGCCGACGCTGAAGCGCGATGCCAAGCTCTCGGTCGCGACCATCGACACCGTCTACGTCTTCAACATGGAGCTCGACATGCGGGACAAGTCCCCGCAGGTCAGCGCCAAGGACGGCTCGCCCCTCCCGAAGAACCCGCTGCAGGACGCCAAGGTCCGCGAGGCGATCGACCTCGCCATCGACCGGCCGGCGCTGGCCGAGATCGCGATGGAAGGGCTCGGCGCGCCGGTCAACCAGCTCGTGACGCCCGACATCGCCGGCTACAACAAGAGCCTGCCGCCGCTGAAGCCCGATCTCGCCAAGGCGAAGAAGCTGATGGAGGAAGCGGGCTACCCCAATGGCTTCAAGGTCGGCTTTTCCTTCACCAGCGACCGCCTGCCCGGCGACCGGCAGGTCGGCACCTCGATCGCCCAGATGCTGGCCCGCATCGGCATCGACGTGAACGCCAACGCCCAGCCCGGCGCGGTCTTCTTCCCGGCCCGCCTGCGCGGCGAGTTCTCGCTCTCCATGTCCGGCTGGGGCACGCTGACCGGCGAAGCGAACTACACGCTCTCCTCGGTGGTGCATTCCAATGATCCCGCCAAGAAGCTCGGGGCCTTCAACGTGCTCGGCTACAAGAATGCCGAGCTCGACAAGCTGATCGAGGATGCTGCGGTCGAGATGGACGAGGCCAAGCGCAACGACCTGCTGGCGCAGGCCAACGCCATCGTCGCCAAGGACCGGCCGCGCCTGCCGATCGTCGCCGTCGGCTCGGCCTGGGCGATGCAGAAGGCCAAGGTCACGATCCGCCCGCGCGTCGACGAGGATACGCTGGCCATGGACATCAAGCCTGCGAAGTGAAAAGAGCTGGTGGCTATCCCCTTCCCCCTGGCGGGGAGGGACCAGGGGTGGCGGCGCAAAGGCGCGCATCGCCACCCTCCGGCCTACTGCCTGACCCGATCTAGCGCCCACGAGCGCTCACCCATTCATTCGCCCCCTGCTCCTACCCGACCCATAAGGGGGAGGGGCTCGTCGAGGTTCACGATCACCATGACCATCGCTCTCGCCATCCATGGCGGCTGCGGCACCTTGCCCAAATCCGAAATGACCGACGCCGAATGGGCCGAGGCCAAGGCCCATCTCGCCAAGTCGCTGCGTGCCGGCTGGGCCGTCCTGAGCAAGGGCGGCAGCGCCGTCGACGCGGTCGAGGCCGCCGTCGTGGTGATGGAGGATTCCGCGCATTTCAATGCCGGCCACGGCGCCGCCCTCAATGCCGATGGCGAGCATGAACTCGACGCCTCGATCATGGATGGGGCGACGCTGGCGGCCGGCGCGCTCTGCGCCGTCAAGCGGATCCGCAATCCCATCACCGCCGCCAGGGCGTTGATGCAACGGGGCGACCCGCTGCTGCTGACCGGGCCGGCCGGCGACGCATTCGCCCAGGCCGAAGGGCTGGACATGGTCGCCAACGACTATTTCTCGACCGAGCGCCGGCGCAAGAACCTCGCCTCGATGAAGATCCGCGAGCTCGTCGGCACCATGGCCGGTGCGAGCGAGGCCGAAAAGCACGGCACGGTCGGCGCCGTCGCGCGCGACCGCGCCGGCCACCTCGCCGCCGCCACCTCGACCGGCGGCTACACCAACAAGCCGCCCGGGCGCGTCGGCGACTCGCCGATCATCGGCGCCGGCACCTATGCGCGCGACGGACGCTGCGCCGTTTCCGGCACCGGCAAGGGCGAGTACTTCATCCGCTATTGCGTCGGCCACGAGATCGCGTCGCTGATCGGCTATGCCGGACTCTCGCTGCAGGACGCGGCGGACCGCGCCATCGCCGAGCTCAGCGCCCACAGGATCGGCGCCGGCCTCGTCGCCATCGGCGCCGACGGCACGATCGTCGCGCCCTATAACTCCGAAGGCATGTATCGCGGCTGGGTCACCCCGGACGGACTCGTCCATGTCGCGACCCATGCCGATGTCGACATGGTGGGGCAGGCGTGAGCGGCGATCATCTCCCCTCGGCCCTCATCCTGAGAAGGCCGCCTAAGCGGCCGTCTCGAAGGATGCCCCAGCTGGTCAGGGAGTTTTCTGGAGCCTCCTTTGAGACGCGATCTGCGATCGCGCCTCAGGATGAGGGCTTCGGGCGGGAGAAGGCGGGCTCATGACGACCGAACCGATCCTGATCTGGGGCGCAGGCGCGATCGGCGGCACGCTCGGCGCCTATTGGGCGCGGGCCGGCGTGCCCGTGCTCTTGGTCGATATCGTGCCCGAGCATGTCGAGGCCTGCCGGACCTCGGGGCTCGCGATCACCGGCCCGGTCGAGGAGTTCCGGCAGGTCGTGCCGGCGGTGACGCCGCAGGAGCTGACCGGAAGCTATTCGCGCATCGTCCTGGCGGTGAAGGCGGGAGCGACAGAAGCGGCCCTCGCCGCCCTGACACCGCATCTCGCCGAGGACGGCTTCGTGCTCTCGGCCCAGAACGGGCTCAACGAGATCACCATCGCCAAGGCGGTCGGCGAGGCCCGGACCATGGGCTGCTTCGTCAATTTCGGGGCCGACTGGCATGGGCCGGGCGAGATCCTCTACGGCAATCGCGGCGCCGTGGTCGTCGGCGAGCTCGATGGGGCGATGACCGAGCGGGCCCGTGAAATGCACCGGCTGCTCAGCCTGTTCGATGCCGATTCCATCCTGACCGACAACATCTACGGCTATCTCTGGGGCAAGCTCGCCTATGGCGCGATGCTGTTCGGCACCGCCCTCACCAATGATTCGATGTCGGCGAACTTCGCCGATCCGGAGCGGCTGCCGGTCTGGCTGGCGCTCGGACGCGAGGTCGGCGCGGTCGCGGTGGCACGTGGCGTCACCTCGCTCGGCTTCGGCGCGTTCGACCCGAAGGTCTTCGCACCCGGCGCGCCCGAGGGGCCGCAGGTGAAGACCATTGCCTGGCTCGCCGACTACACCTCGAAGACCGCAAAGACCCATTCCGGCATCTGGCGCGATCTCGCGGTGCGCAAGCGCAAGACCGAAGCCCGGCCGCAGATCGGCATCATCTCGGCGCTCGGCCGCGAGGTCGGCGTCGCGACGCCGGCGCTGGAGACACTTGTCGCTCTCATCGAGGACATCGAGGGAGGCCGCCGGCCGATGGCGTTCGAAACCCTGAAGGTGCTGATCGAGCAATGCAGATCCGCTTCGACGACCGTGTAGCCCTGGTCACCGGCGCCGCGCAGGGCATTGGCCGCGCCATCGCCCAGGCGCTGGCGGAAGCCGGCGCGAAAGTTCATCTCGCCGATCTCGACGCCGTGGGCGTCGCCGCCAGCGCGGAAGCACTCGGCGCGAAGGCGCATGTCGCCGATCTCGGCAGTCCGGAGGCGCCCAAGGAGCTGGTCGACGCGATCCTCGCGACCGAGGGCCGGCTCGACCTCCTGGTCAACGCGGCCGGCGGCGTGCGCGGCCAGATCGGCCGGCCGATCGAGGAGATCTCCGAGTCCGACTGGCGCGCCATCTTCGCCGCCAATGTCGACGCCGCCTTCTTCCTGTCGCAGGCCGTTGCACCGGCGATGAAGCAGGCTGCTTACGGCCGTATCGTCAACATCTCCTCCGGCGCCGGCCTTCGTCCTAGCCTGACTGGCATCCAGGCCTATGCCAGCGCCAAGCACGCGCTGGTCGGGCTCACCCGGCAGCTCGCCTGGGAGCTCGGGCCGCATGGCGTCACCGTCAACTCCGTCGCGCCCGGCTTCGTCCGATCGAATCCCGCGACCGAGCGGCAATGGCAGTCCTACGGGCCCGAGGGCCAGAAGCGGCTGATCGAGGGCATCCATACCCGCCACCTCGGCACGCCAGCCGATATCGCCCATGCCAGCCTGTTCTTCCTATCGGAGCAGGCCGGCTGGATCACGGGGCAGGTCCTGTCGGTCGATGGCGGCCGCTCATGAACCCTCTCCCCGAAAGGGATGATCGGGCTCGTTGCTGAGCCGGATTGCCACATGCGCAAGGATCGCCCTAGAGTGCGCGCCGGGCGGCACTCGCCGCCCGCCGAAAGTGAAGGGAGAGCACGTGGCAACGGGCACCGTGAAGTGGTTCAATGAGACCAAGGGCTATGGCTTCATCACGCCGGACGCCGGCGGCAGCGACGTCTTCGTGCATATCAGCGCAGTCGAGCGCTCGGGCCTGCGCGGCCTGAACGAAGGTCAGAAGATTTCCTTCGACCTCGAAGCCGATCGCAAGACCGGCAAGTCGGCGGCTGTCAATCTGAAGACTGCCTGAAGACCATCGCCTAACGAGGGTAGCGGACAAGCGGCGTCCGCTTCCCCGCCATATCGAACTCGTCAAGAACTGATGATTCCGGGCATTTCCGTCGCCGATCGGCGGCGGTCAGGAGCGCTGGCAGGGCCAGGCTCCCTCCGCGGCGCAGGCCGCTCGCAACCGCATCACTGTCATCGATCTGCATTAAAGCTACTCTAGCTGGGCCAGCTTGCCTTGGCGCGCGGGTGCGCCAGCGGAGGAGAGCCAGTGGAGCGCAGTTTCGATCTCGCCATCGTCGGCGCCGGCATCGTCGGTCTCGCGCACGCGCTGGCGGCCGCGCGGCGCGGGCTGAAGGTGGTGGTGGTCGACCGCGATGCGCAGGCCAATGGCGCTTCGGTCCGCAATTTCGGTTTCGTCACGGTCACCGGTCAGCAAGCCGGCGCCACCTGGCAGCGGGCACGGCGTTCGCGCGAGGTCTGGGCGGAGGTCGCGCCGAAGGCGGGGATTTCTCTGGTTCATGCCGGGCTCTGTGTCGCCTCGCGCCGGCCCGAGGCGACGGCGGTGCTCGAGGCCTTTCTCGCCACCGAAATGGGCGAAGGCTGCGAACTCCTGCGCGGCGAGGCCCTGACAAAGCGCTTCCCGTTCCTTGCGCCCGGTCAGGAAGCGGCACTTTGGAGTCCAAACGACCTGCGTGTCGAATCGCGCGAGGCGATCCCGCTGCTCGCCGCGCATCTCGAGCGCGACTGGAACGTCTCCTTCCTGCGGCAGGCGACGGTGCGCGGCATCGCCCTGCCGACGATCGTGACTTCGGCTGGCGCTTTGCGGGCGGACGCCGCGATCGTCTGCCCGGGTGACGACTTCACCGGGCTCTACGCCGACGAGCTGAAGCGCGCCTATCCCGCGCTCACCCGCTGCAAGCTGCAGATGCTGCGGGTCCGCACGGCGGCGTCCGGGCCAGATCTGCCCTGCGCTGTGATGTCGGACCTCTCGCTGGTGCGCTATCTCGGCTACGCCGAATTGCCGGAGGCCGCCGCTTTGCGCGCCAGGCTCGAGCGCGAGCAGCCGGCCCAGCTCGCCAACGGCATCCATCTGATCGCCGTCGCCTCGGCCGATGGCAGCCGTGTCGTCGGCGATTCCCATCATTATGCAGCGACGCCGGACCCGTTCGGTCAGGATGCCGTCGACGCGCTGATCCTCGACGAATACGAGGCCGTCTTTGGCGCCCGCCCGCCGATAGAGGCGCGCTGGCTCGGCACCTATGCCAGCCTGCCGGATCGTCCGATGCTGCGCGAGACGATCGCCGAGCGCATCCGCCAGGTGATCGTCACCTCGGGCACCGGGGCTTCCACGTCCTTCGCGATCGGCGAAGAGACCATTGCGGAGATGTTCGGATGAGTGCCGTCGCCATGCTTCCGTTCAAGGCCGTCAAGGCGGTGGTGCTGGATTGGGCCGGCACGGTCGTCGATTTCGGCTCGCGTGCGCCGATGGGCGCCTTCGTCGAGGTTTTCGCCCGCTTCGGCGTCGCCATCAGCATCGCCCAGGCGCGCGGCCCGATGGGCCTGCCGAAGCGCGCCCATATCGCCGCGCTGCTGGCCGAACCTGAGATCGCCGAGGCCTGGCGCCTGGCACAGGGCTCGCCGCCGGACGAGCGGGCGATCGACGCCGTCTATGCCGAATTCGTGCCGCTGAACGCCGCCGTCGTCACCGATTACGCGGACCTGATCCCGGGAGCCGCCGAGACCATCGTGCATCTGCGCCGGCGCGGGCTCAAAATAGGCTCGACCACGGGCTATACCCGCGAGATCATGGAGCGCCTTCTGCCGGCTGCGGCGGCGCAGGGCTATCAGCCCGACAATCTCGTCTGCGCCGGCGACCTGGCGGAGGGGCGGCCGAGCCCGCTGATGATGTATCGCTGCTTCGCCGATCTCGGCGTCTATCCGCCATCGTCGGTCGTGAAGGTCGACGATACCGAGCCCGGCATCGCCGAGGGCGTCGCCGCCGGGTGCTGGACCGTCGGCCTCGCGGTATCCGGCAATTGCGTCGGCCTCTCGCTCGAGGAGTGGAATGAGCTGCCGCTGCTCGAGCAGCAGGCCCTGCGCGGCAAGGCGGCGGCGCGCCTGCGGGCCGCCGGCGCCGACTATGTCGTCGACAGCATCGCCGAGCTCGTCGGTGTGGTCGAGGCGATTGATTCGACCCTGCTGGCGCGCGCCGCGGCGAAGCAGCCGGCCTGAGTCCACAGAAGCGAAAACAGGAACACAAACGGACCGGCGGCTGTCCCCCGCCGGTGAGCCCCCCGCTTTGCCTGCGAATTTGGCAGCCGCGCCCAATTTAGAACGATTGACAAACAAAACGGCAGCGCTGAGAATTCGTAGGTATACAAACGAATTTTCCCGCCGGCTTGGCGCCATCGATGCGCCCGGCTTAGGGTGGGGATCCGCGGCGAGGGGCCGCAAGCAAGAAGACTGACCGAGCCAGTTGGGGGACAGCCATGAAGATTGACCGTCGCCAATTCGTCAGCGGAGCCGCGATCGGTGCGGCCGCGCTGGCAACGCCCTCGCTGCTGCGCGCCCAGGGCGCGCCGATCAAGATCGGCGAGATCAACAGCTACACCTCCCAACCGGCCTTCCTGAAGCCCTATCGCCAGGGCTGGGAACTGGCGCAGGAGCAGATCAACGCCGCCGGCGGCGTGCTCGGTCGCAAGATCGAGACGCTGTTCCGCGACGATGCCGGCAAGCCCGAGGATTCCGTCCGTCTCGCCGGCGAGCTGATCAACGCCGAGAAGGTCGACCTGCTCTCGGGCGGCTTCCTCTCCAATGTCGGCCTCGCCATCGCCGACTACGCGCTCCAGAACAAGCGGCTCTACGTCGCCTCCGAGCCGCTCTCGGACGCGATCGTCTGGGCCAAGGGCAACCGCTACACCTTCCGCCTGCGTCCCTCGACCTACATGCAGGCGGCAATGCTGGTCGAGGAGGCCGCCAAGCTCCCGGCCAAGAAATGGGCGATCGTGGCGCCGAACTACGAATACGGCCAGTCGGCCGCCAAATGGTTCAAGGAGCTGCTGAAGAAGGCGCGGCCGGATGTCGAGTTCGTCGCCGAGCAGTTCCCGGCGCTCGGCCGCATCGATGCCGGCGCGACCGTGCAGGCGATCGAGGCGGCCAAGCCCGACGCGATCTTCAACGTCACCTTCGCCGCCGACCTCGCCAATTTCGTTCGCCAGGGCAATACCCGCGGGCTGTTCGAGGGCCGCGCCGTCGCGTCGATGCTGACCGGCGAGCCGGAATATCTCGATCCGCTCGGCGCTGAGGCTCCCGTCGGCTGGATCGTCACCGGCTATCCGCAGGCCGACATCCAGACGCCGGACCACGTCAAGTTCCGCGAGGCCTACCGCGCCAAATACAACGACTATCCGCGCCTCGGCTCGGTGGTCGGCTTCGACACGATGAACGCCATCGCGGCGGGTATCGCCAAGGCCGGCACGACCGAGAACGAGAAGCTCGTCGACGCGCTGAAGGGTCTGAAGTTCACCTCGGCCTTCGGCCCGGTCGAGTTCCGGGCCTCCGACCATCAGGCGACGCTCGGCGCCTATGTCGGCAAGACCGCGGTCAAGAACGGCAAGGGCGTGATGGTCGACTGGCGCTATGCCGACGGTGCCAAGTACCTGCCTTCGGATGCCGAGGTGAAGGCGCTGCGCCCGGCGGGCTGAAACCCGCTTCAATCTGATATTGACTAGATCCCGGCCGCGACCTTGCGTTGCGGCCGCTGGAAGAGTGCGTCCTTTTCGCCCGGTTCGATGGATGTCGGTATGATCGACCTGATTTTCGCGCAGACGCTGAACGGCCTGGCCTCGGCCTCGTCGCTGTTCCTCGTCGCCTGCGGGCTCTCGATCATCTTCGGCGTCACGCGGATCGTGAACTTCGCGCACGGCTCCTTCTACATGCTGGGCGCCTATCTCGCCTTCACGCTGGTTTCCTATTTCGGCGGCTCCGAAGCGCTCGGCTTCTGGGGCGGGGTGGTGCTCGCCGCGCTGATCATCGCGGTGATCGGCGCCCTGGTCGAGATCACCATCCTGCGCCGGATCTATCAGGCGCCGGAGCTCTTCCAGCTGCTCGCCACCTTCGGCCTCGTGCTGATGGTGCAGGATATCGCGCTGGCGATCTGGGGTGCCGAGGACAAGCTCGGCCCGCGTGCACCCGGCTTCAAGAGCTTCGTCGTGCTGATGGGCAGCCGTTTCCCGACCTATGAGCTCTTCCTGATCGTGGTCGGGCCGATCATGCTCGGCCTGCTCTGGTTCCTGTTCCAGAAGACGCGCTGGGGCACCTTGGTGCGCGCCGCGACGCAGGACCGCGAGATGGTCGGCGCGCTCGGCGTCAACCAGCGCCTGCTCTTCACCTCGGTCTTCGCCTTCGGCGCCGGGCTCGCCGGCCTGGGCGGCGCGCTGCAGCTCCCGCGCGAGGCGGTCAACCTGCACATGGACCTCTCGATGATCGCCGAGGCCTTCGTCGTGGTCGTCGTCGGCGGGCTCGGCAGCGTCACCGGCGCCTATCTCGCCGCCGTGCTGATCGGCGTCATCCACGCCTTCGGCATCCTGATCTTCCCGAAGATCACGCTCGTCCTCGTCTTCCTGGTCATGGCGGTGGTGCTGATGGTCAAGCCCTACGGGCTGATGGGCAAGCGCCCGGTCGGCAGCGCCCATGCCCATGGTCCGGTCGAGCCCTTGCTGCTGCCGGCGAGCTCCGCCGCCAAGGGCCTCGGCCTGCTGGCGCTGGCGCTCCTCATGGTCGCGCCGTTCATCGTCGCCGATCACTGGCTGCTGACCCTGACCGAACTCTCGATCTTCGCGCTCTTTGCCGCCTCGCTGCACCTGATGATGGGTCCCGGCGGCATGGCCTCCTTCGGCCACGCCGCCTATTTCGGCCTCGGCGCCTATGGTGCGGCTCTCGCCGTGAAATGGCTCGCTCTGCCGATGTTGCCGGCGCTCGCCTTCGCGCCCTTCCTGGCGGGCATCGCCGGCTTCGTCTTCGGCTGGTTCTGCGTCCGGCTCTCGGGTGTCTATCTGGCGATGCTGACGCTCGCCTTCGCCCAGATCGCCTGGGCGACCGCCTTCCAATGGGTCGATCTCACCGGCGGCGACAACGGCATCCTCGGCGTCTGGCCTACGGCCTGGGCGAGCTCGAAGCTGGTCTTCTATTATCTGACCCTGGTGATCTGCGTCGCCTTCGTGCTGCTGCTGCGGGTCTTCGTCTTCGCGCCCTTCGGCTATGCCCTGCGCGCCGGCCGCGACAGCCCGCTCAGGGCCGAGGCGATCGGCCTGCCGGTGATGCGCATCCAGTGGCTTGCCTTCATCATCGCCGCCTTCGCGGCGGGCATCGCCGGCGCGCTCTTCGCCTTCTTCAAGGGTTCGGTCTTCCCGACCTATATGGCGATCCCGCGTTCGGTCGACGCGCTGCTGATGGTGCTGCTCGGCGGCGTCCAGACGGTTTCGGGGCCGATCGTCGGCGCCTTCGCCTTCATGGGCCTGCAGGAGCAGCTCGCCAAGGCGACGATGTACTGGCGTTTCGTGCTCGGCGCCTCGATCGTGCTGCTCGTCATCCTGTTCCCGCGCGGGCTGGTCGGAACCACGCTCGCGCTTGCCGAGCGCCGCCGCGAGGATGGCGGCGCCGCGCCTGCCGCCACGCCGGAGCCCGCCCGATGACCCCGGTCCTCGAAGTCCGCAATCTCGGAAAATCCTTCGGCGGCGTCCGCGCCGTCGACGATGTCAGCTTTGAGGTCCAGGCCGGCAAGCTGCTCGCTCTGATCGGCCCGAACGGCGCCGGCAAGACGACCTGCTTCAACATGCTGAACGGCCAGCTGCCTTCCGATCGCGGCGAGGTCATCCTTGCAGGCCGCCGCATCAGCGGGCTGAAGCCGCGCGAGGTCTGGCGGCTCGGCGTCGGCCGCACCTTCCAGATCACCGCCACCTTCGCCTCGATGAGCGTGCGCGAGAACGTCCAGATGGCGCTGATCTCGCATGCAGGCGAGATCTGGAAACTGTTCGGCCGTGCCAAGGATCGCCATGTCGCCGGGGCCGATGCGCTGCTCAGCCAAGTCGGCATGCTCGACCAGGCCGAGCGCGCCTGCGGCGTGCTCGCCTATGGCGATCTGAAGCGCGTCGAGCTCGCCGTCGCCATCGCCAACCAGCCAAAACTCCTCCTGATGGACGAGCCGACGGCCGGCATGGCGCCGCGCGAACGCATCGCCCTGATGGCACTGACCGCCGAAATCGCCCGGCAGCGCGGCATCGCCGTGCTCTTCACCGAGCACGACATGGACGTCGTCTTCGCCCATTCCGACGCCGTGCTGGTGCTCGACCGCGGCCAGCTGATCGCGCAGGGCAAGGCCGAGGAGGTCCGTAACGACCCGGCGGTGCGCGCCGTCTATCTCGGCTCCGGCGCGACTTCGGGAGGCCATTGATGAGCGCCAGCATGCTCGAGATCGAAGGCCTGAACGCCTATTACGGCCGCGCCCACATCCTGCAGGGCGTCGGCTTCTCGATGGGCCGCGGCGAGGTGCTGGCGCTGATGGGCCGCAACGGCGCCGGCAAGTCGACGACGATGAAGGCGGTGATGGGGCTCGTTGCGCCGCAATCGGGCCGCGTCGTCTTCGACGGGCAGCCGATCGCCGGGCGCGAGCCCTTCGAGATCGCCCGGCTCGGCCTCGGCTACGTCCCGGAGGACCGGCGGGTCTTCTCCGAGCTCAGCGTCATGGAGAACCTCGCCGTTGGGCGCCGGCCGCGCCGCGAGAACGTGCCCTATTGGACGCCGGAGCGCCTGTTCGAGCTCTTCCCCAATCTCGGCCGCATGCGCGACCGGCCGGGCGGGGCGATGTCGGGCGGCGAGCAGCAGATGCTGACCATCGCCCGCACCCTGATGGGCAATCCCAGCCTCGTCCTGCTCGACGAGCCCTCGGAAGGGCTCGCCCCGGTCATCGTCGAGGAGATGGCCAAGACCATCCTGGCGCTGAAGAGCGAGGGGCTCTCGGTGCTGATCTCCGAACAGAACCTGCATTTCGCCGGCTCCGTCGCCGACCGCGCCACCATCATCGAGAAGGGCCTGATCCGCTTTTCCGGAACCATGGCCGAGCTCAAGGCCAACGAGGCCGTGCGGGCGCAGTATCTGTCGGTTTGAGGCTTCATCATTCCAAGGCGCTGAGCGGCAGCGCCTGGAAACATGCACGCCACGCCGCCCGTCATGGTCGGGCTTGTCCCGACCATCCACGTCTTTGCTGGTCGAGACCTGGGTTCGAGACGTGGATGCTCGCCACAAGGGCGAGCATGACGAACTGGAGCGTCGCGTCAGGTTTGGCCCACAAACGAAAAACCCCGGAAGCTTGCGCTTCCGGGGCAGGTGCCCGGCAGTGACCATGCCAGGTGGGAGGAAGCTTACCAGCCGGCCAGGACCTGGCCCTTGAAGCGCTCGGCGACGAAGGCCTTCACCTCGGGCGTGTGATAGGTCTCGAGCAGCGTCTTGACCCAGGGCTTGTCCTTGTCGGCGGTGCGGACCGCGATGACGTTGACATAGGGACCCTTGGCGTCCTCGCGCAGGATCGCGGAGGTCGGATCGATCTTGGCGTCGACGGCGTAGTTGGTGTTGATCGCGGCGGCGGCAACGTCGGCGAGCGAGCGCGGCGTCTGGGCGGCCTCGATCTCGATGATCTTCAGCTTCTTCGGGTTCGAGGTGATGTCGGCGACCGTCGGCTTGAAGCCGGTGCCGTCCTTCAGCTTGATCACGCCCTTGTCCTGCAGCAGCAGCAGGGCGCGGCCGCCATTGGTCGGGTCGTTCTGGATCGCGACCGTGGCCCCGTCCGGAATCTCGGCCCAGCTCTTGTACTTCGACGAGTAGATGCCGAGCGGGAAGTTCACGGTCAGGCCGACGCTGGTCAGCTTGAAATTCCGGTCCTTCACCTGGTTGTCGAGATAGGGCTGGTGCTGGAAGGAGTTGGCCTCCAGCTCGCCGGCGTCGAGCGCCTGGTTGGGCACGACATAGTCGGAGAACTCGATGATCTTGATGTCGAGTCCCTTCTGGGCGGCGAGCGGCTTCACCTTCTCGAGGATCTCGGCATGCGGGCCGGGCGAGACGCCGATGCGGAGCACCTGGTTCTGCTGGGCGAGCGCCGGGCCGGCGACGGCGACTGCGAAGGCGGCGGCGAGAATGGTCCTGCGGGTGGTCATGGAACGGACTCCGTTCTTGGAGATTGCGGGAGGCGACGGCTTCACCAGGTAGGCAGGATCGAGCCCTTGAAGCGCTCGGCGACGAAGGCCTTGATCTCGGGCGAGCGGTAGCTGTCGACCAGCGCCTGCACCCAGGGCTTGTCCTTGTCGACGCTGCGCACCGCGATCAGGTTGGTGTAGGGGCCCTTCGGCGCCTCGCGGAGGATCGCCGAGTTCGGGTCGAGCTTGGCGTCGACAGCATAGCTCGTATTGATCGCAGCGGCAGCGACGTCGGCGAGCGAGCGCACCGTCTGCCCGGCCTCGATCTCGACGATCTTCAGCTTCTTCGGGTTCTCGGTGATGTCGAGCACGGTCGGCTTGAAGCCGGTGCCGTCCTTCAGCTTGATCACGCCCTTATCCTGCAGGAGCAAGAGGGCACGCCCGCCATTGGTCGGGTCGTTCTGGATCGAGACGGTGGCGCCGTCCGGCACCTCGGCCCAGCTTTTGTACTTCGCCGAGTAGATCCCCATCGGGAAGTTCACGGTCGGCGCGACGCTGACGATCTTGAAGCCGCGATCCTTCACCTGGTTGTCGAGATAGGGCTGGTGCTGGAAGGCATTGGCTTCGAGGTCGCCGGTATCGAGCGCCTGGTTCGGGATGACGAAGTCCGAGAACTCGAAGATTTTGAGCTCATAGCCCTTCTTGGCGATGATCGGCTTGATCTGCTCGACGATTTCGGCATGCGGGCCGGGAGTGACGCCGATGCGGATCACCTGGTTCTGCTGGGCGAGGGCGCCCGAAGCGGACAAGGAGAGGGCGGCGGCGGCAGCCAGCAGGCTGCGCCGGGAAAGCAAGGTCGACATGGTAGGCTCCGGCTGAAGAAGAAGGTTCGCGTGGCGCTCAGGCGTGGCGCAGGCGCTTGTTGAGATGGCGGGCAAGGCGGTCGCCGAGGCTCTGCACGGCCTGGACGAGGACGATCAGCACCGCGACGACGGCTGCCATCACTTCCGGCATGAAACGCTGATAGCCATAACGGATGCCGAGATCGCCGAGGCCACCCCCGCCGACGGCGCCGACCATGGCCGAGAAGCCGATCAGGCTGACGAGGGCGAGCGTCAGGCCGAGCGTGATCGCCGGCAGCGCCTCGGGGACGAGGACCTTGCGCACGATCTGCACCGGTGTCGCGCCCATCGAGCGGGCAGCCTCGACCAGCCCCTGGTCGACCTCGCGGATCGCGCCCTCGATCAGGCGGGCGATGAACGGCGTCGCCGCGACCGTCAGCGGCACCGTCGCCGCCGTGGTGCCGATCGAGGTGCCGGCGATCAGCCGGGTGAACGGGATGATCGCGACGACGAGGATGATGAAGGGCGTCGAGCGCGTCGCGTTGACCAGCGTGCCGAGGATGGCGTTGACGGCAGGCGCGGCGAAAAGCTCGCCGCGCTTGCTCGTCGCCAGGAAGACGCCGAGCGGCAGGCCGAGCAAGGTGCCGAGCCCGGCGGCGATCGCGACCATCAGCAGCGTGTCGCCGGTGGCCTGGATGATCAGGCGGATGAGTTCAGGCGACATGACCGATGACCTCTGCCTTGAGTTCGAGGCCCTTCAGCGCGCCGAGCACGGCGCCGACACCGGGCTCACCGGCCGGGATCGCGACCAGAAGGCTGCCGAAGGGCTTGCCGGCGATGGCGTCGATCCGTCCCGCCAGGATGTTGATGTCGATGCCGACCGTGGCGCTGAGCCGGCTGATCACCGGCGCGGTGGCGTTGGCACCGGAGAAGGTGATGCGCAGCACCGTGCTGCCGCCGGCCTGCGGCGTTTCGCGCAGCTGCCCTTCGAGATGGGCCGGCAATTCGACGCCGGTGACCGCCTCGACGAAGCGCGCCGTGGTCGGATGCTGCGGCCGGGTGAAGACCTCGAAGGTCTCGCCTTCCTCGACGATGCGCCCGCCCTCGATCACCGCGACCCGGTCGCAGATCTCCTTGATCACCGGGATCTCGTGGGTGATCAGGAGGATGGTGACGCCGAGCTCGCGGTTGACCTGCTTCAGCAGGGCGAGGATCGACTGCGTCGTCTCCGGGTCGAGCGCCGAGGTCGCCTCGTCGCAGAGCAGCACCTTCGGGTCGGTCGCCAGCGCCCGGGCGATGCCGACGCGCTGCTTCTGCCCGCCCGAGAGCTCGGCCGGATAGCGCTCGCGCTTGTCGGCGAGGCCGACGAGGTCGAGCAGCTTCTCGACCCGTCCGGCGATCTCGGCCTTCGGCGTGCCGCCGATCTCGAGCGGCAGCGCGACATTGTCGAACACCGTGCGCGAGGACAGCAGGTTGAAGTGCTGGAAGATCATGCCGGTGGCACGGCGGCGCGTCCGCCAGCCGGCCTCGGTCAGGCCGGTGACGTCCTCGTCCTCGATCAGGATGCGGCCGGAGCTGGCGCGCTCCAGCCCGTTGACCAGGCGGATCAGGGTCGACTTGCCGGCGCCGGAGCGGCCGATCACGCCGACGATCGCACCGCGCGGCACGTCGAGGTCGATGCCCTCCAGCGCCGTGACGGGCTTTTGCCCGCGCCGGCCGGCAAAGACCTTGCCGACCTTCTCGAAGCGGATGATCGGCTCGGCCGCTTGCGCGATCTCGGCCGCGACGCTGAACGCGTCGGGTTTCAGGGGGGCGTTCATCATGTCCTCAGTATAGCGTGTGGCAGGACCAGTGGGTGATGCCGATCTGCTCGATCGTCACCTGCCGGACCGATCGGCGCTGCGCCTCGGCGTCGACCGAAAAAGCGGGCTGGTCGTGCCAGCGCGGCGCGCCGGGCACGGCGGGCAGGGCCTCGCCGAGCCAGTGCGCGAGGCGCCGGCGCAGGGTTTCGAGCACGGACATCACCCGCCTCAGGCCGCCAGCCGCGTCGGGCCCTGGCGGCGCGGTGCCGCCAGCAGCCGAGCGGCCCGTTCGGCCGCGCCCGGCGTCGCGAAGCGCTCGCCCTCGAGCCGGTCGAAGGCCGAGGCCGCCGAGATGAAGGTGAAGAAGCGCTCGCCGGCGCGGCGCGCCACCAGCCGGGCCTGGGTCTCGCCGACCTCGATGACATAGGCAAGAGTCGGCTGGGCAAGAGTCGGCTGGGCGAGCGTCGGCTGGGCGGCGACGGGCTGATCGGATGCAAGGGAAGTGAACTGCGACATGACATGACCTCCGCCGCTATGCGGCGCCTCGAAGGATGAATCTGTTCGGAAGAAAATCCGCCGCGCGGGCGGCCTCAGCGCTGGCTCAGCGCCGACAACAGAACATCATCGAACGGAGGGTCGGTCCGATCGGAGGAAGGGAATGCTTGGTCATGTTGCTCTCCGCTTTAGCGTTTGGTGACGCGGCGCAAGCTGCTCGCTCAAATCTCCGCGGCCGCAGGGCTGAGCCCGACGACAGGGCCAATCTAGGCGGCGTCGTTCTTCGTGTCAATCCAAACGTTCTTTTAAAGAGACTTTCTAATCTGGAAGGCTGTTCTGCCGAGGGGCGCCGTAGCAAAAAATTCTTGCGGGGCGGGGGCGGCCGGCGCATGGCGGGCCTCGTTCTGGCGCGCGGCGGCCCCAACCTGCTATCGTCCCGCCATGGCTATTCGAGATTCGGACCTCGCATGAACCAGGCGGTGCGCGGCGTCAGCATCGCCGACGGGCGGATGACGGTCGACGGGGTCACCGGCGCCTTCATCCAGGCCGTCGGCCGTCCGCTCGCTCTGGAGGCGGACGGGCTCGCCCTGGTGCGCGGCCATGTCTGGCGCGAGGGCGTGCGGCACGAGGCCAACCGCATCGAGGCCCGCGCCCGGCCGCGCGAGGCGAGCCTGCACCGCGCCGGCTATCCCGGCGAGGCCCATGACATCGCCCTGACGATCCGGCCCTTCCCGACTGAAGGCGCGCAGGCCCCGCTGCTGCGCCTCGGCCTTTCCGGCGATGCCCAGGAGGCCGGGCTCGACCAGAGCTACCGCGCCGATCTCTTCCTGCCGCAGCCGCTCTTCGCCGAACTCGGCCGCGACCTTGCCGCGAGCGCGCCCGAACCCCTGCACCTGTCGCTCAGCGCCGCCACCGATCTCTGGCTGCGCGAAGCGGAGCCCGAAGCGCTGCCCGGAAGGCCGCTCGCCTTCCATCTCGGGCTCGAGGCCGCCAGTGGCCGCAGCGCCAGCGGCCATGGCCGGGTCGAGTCGATCGAATGGAGCAGGGCCGGCCCCGGCAGCGCAGCTGCACCGGCTAATCCCGATACGGCCGCTGCCGAAGCCGACCCCGAAGATGAACCGGATGATCCGGTGTCCGATCAGCTCAGGCGGATCAACTGGAGCCTGAAGCAGGTCCTGATCGTGCTCGCCTTCCTGATGCTGATCGTCGCGCTGAAATAGGGCTCATTCGCCCTGCGAGCGCTGGTTGCCTTGCGTCTCGTAGACCTGCTCGTTCTCGATCCATTTGCCGTCCAGGCCGCGGCCGCGATTGAGCTGCGTCTTGTCGCGATTGGAGAGCACCTTGTGGTCGGGCAGCGAGACCGGCCTTGTGCTCGTCGCGCCGGTTCCGTCTCCCTTGCCCTTGACGCTCGGGCCGAGCTTCCCGCCGGCATTGGCCATCATCATCTCCTTTGCGTGCAGTGACCCCCTGCTGAGCCAACGCCCCGCCGCGCCGAAGGTTCGCCGCGAACTTCTGCCGCGGCTTTGCGTTGTTCAGGGGCAGGCCATGAGCTTGCAAGGCAGGAGCCCGCAATGCTCGACATCCTCCAAGCGCCCGATCATGTTGCGGCCTTCCGCATCACCGGCACGCTGACCGAGCCGGATTTCGACCGGCTGATCGCCGAGATCGAGGCCAAGCTCGAACGGCATGAGAAGCTCGGCATCCTCGCCGATCTCACCGACTTCGAGGACATGACCTTCCGCGCCGGCCTCAAGGATGCGCGCTACGGTTTTGGCAAGATCCTGCAATGGCACCGTTTCCCGCGCGAGGCGGTGGTCACCGACAAGGGCTGGATCGAGACCCTGGTCGCGATCGCGAGCCCGCTCGTCCCCTTCGTCGAGGTCAGGAGCTTCAAGCCCGGCGCCTTCGACGCGGCGCTCGCCTGGGCGAGCGAGATCGAGGGCGGCCCCGCCGCCTGATTCCTTGATTCCGTCCCGAGCCGGCGGAAACGCGCCGGTCCCAAGATGAACGGCAGCCGACTGGCCCGTTCAGGCGGGGTTCCGCGCCCCGCTGGTCAAATCCCCTCAACAGACGAAGGAGACAAAGCCATGCGTCATATTCTCATCGCCGCGGCCATCGCACTGGGCGCCGCCGTCACGCCGGCCGCTGCCGGCGAGGCCTTTGGCGGCGCGGCCGGCCTCGACAAGCTTGAGGCGACCTATGTCCGCCACAACCGCGAGCACCGGATGTGGGAGATCCAGCGCAACATGGAGCGCCAGCACCGCTACGAGCGCCGCCATCGCTATCGCGACGGCTACGGCTATGGCTATGGCCGCCGCCATGGCGGCCCGCCGCCCTGGGCCCCGGCCCATGGCCGCCGCCATCGCGACGCCTACGACCGCTGGTAAGGCGGTCCGTCCCCCGCGCCCTTCGTGCCCCTGTTCCCCACAAGCGAAGGGCGCGGGAGTTCTTCAGGAAAGCACCGGGAACCACAACAGAGAACCCTCTCCTGAAAGGAGAGGGCAGGGTGAGGTGTAGGCGGCCGAACCAGCTCCGCGAGCGCTCACCGCGCGGTCGGGTTCAAGCCAACGTTTCCGCTCCGAACACCTCACCCCTGCCCCTCTCCTTCCAGGAGAGGGGTTCCCCGCGCTTCCCGCGCGCAGGCGTCTTCCTCGCCCGCAGGCTCACCCTGCGGGCGTTTCGCATGTGAGGGGCAGCGGAGCGCCGCGAGGCGCGTTTGATATCCGCTTCCATTGAGCCAGGAAGCGGCGCGGATGGGTTGAGCCACCACCCGCACGCCCCGTGGCGCTCCGCCGGCGGCGATTTGAAAACTCCGGGCCGCGCTTCATTCGGACTTTGCTGCCGATCCCGCTCGTCGCCTTCGCCAGTTCCCCTCATCGGGTCGTCGCGTCGGCACTCGGGCGGTTCACGATCGGCGGCAGGTCCAGCTAGCGAGCTCCTCGCGCAGGGGCCGTAGTACCCCCAGGTCGGTTCCCGAAGCCTCCCGGGACCGGGTTGCAAGCCCGGCCGCAGGCGCCGCACCCACCCCGCCAAACGACATGCCTCCGGTCGGCCGCCCCTCCGGGATGGGATGCGGGAGATCATACGGGAGGTTGAGAGGGCGGGGATAAACTGCCCCGTTGCCGGCACCTCCCCGTCATGGTCGGGCTTGTCCCGACCATCCACGTCTTTGCACCCGAGCGAACGGGCACTGCATTGGCGAGCATGTCATCAACGCCGCAAAGACGTGGATGGTCGCCACAAGGGCGACCATGACGGGCGAAGCGTCGGCGCTCTTGCCGCTGGCCGAGCCGCCCGCCATCCTGCCGACATGAAGCGCAAGGGTGGCTGGGTCTACATCATGACCAACCGGCCGAACGGCACGCTCTATCTCGGTGTGACGAGCGATCTGCCGCGACGCGTCCACGAGCATCGCGAGGGGCTGCTCGCTGGCTTCACCAGGGCACACGGCCTCAAGCGGCTTGTCTGGTACGAATGGCATGACGAGATCGAGGCCGCGATCCAGCGCGAGACCTCGATGAAGCGCTGGTACCGCGCCTGGAAGACCCGAACCATCATGGCGCGCAACCCGGACTGGAACGACCTCTACGACGAACTGGCGTGACCGCGCCGGGCGCTATTCCGCGCTCAACCCGTCAGGCCGCCCTAGTGCCTTGCGGCAGCGGGACTCGGCGAAACGGCTTCACGCAAGGGCTCGTCATGGTCGGGCTCGTCCCGACCGGCCTTGTACCAGTTGCGCTTGGCTAAGCCGCCGCCAGGACCGCGTCATGGTCGGGCCTGTCCCGACCATCCACGTGTTTGCTCGATGGTGACCAGCCACGATACCCGCAGCGAACAGCGCGCCATCAGCGTCGCGAGACGTGGATGGTCGCCACAAGGGCGACCATGACGGTGGTGGCGCCGAAACCTCGCCCGTCCCTTCTCCCGGATGGGAGAAGGTGGCGCGGAGCGCCGGATGAGGGCCTGCCCTCGCCGCAGAAGGACGCAGCGGCTCCGTTACATCTCAGATGACCAGCGGCAGGCCCTCACCCCTGCCCCTCTCCCATCCGGGAGAGGGGTTCCCCGCGGTTCAGCCGCCTAATTTCGCAACGCCGCCCTGATCGCCGCGACCACCGCATCGCGGTCATCCAGCACCTGCCGGTTGGGGAAGCGCAGCACGGTGAAGCCGTGCCGCTCGATCTCTTGCGTCCGCGCCGTATCGTAATCCTGCTCGTTATCATGCTGGACGCCGTCGAGCTCGACGATTAGCCGGCGCTCGATGCAGATGAAGTCAACGGTGTAGCCGAGCAGCGGCACCTGCCGCCGGAACCTGAGGCCGTCGAGCCGGCGATTGCGCAGCAGCTCCCAGGCGACCTCCTCGGCCGGCGTCGCGCGCCGGCGCAACCTGCGGGCAAAACTGCGTTGCTCGGTGGTCATCGGGCGAGGATGCCTCGGCGAGCGCCGGAACCGCAACGGCCTCGCTGTGACATGGGGCGACTGATCTCGACCCTCCCTTCTCCCATACGGGAGAAGGGTTCCCCGCGCCCTTCGCCGCAACGGCTGGTGTGCGAGGATGTCGTAGAGCGCGGGCCGGCTACCTCCGCCCCCTCCCTCGTCTCTCCCC
>NZ_JAWDID010000069.1:0-28963 GCF_032464875.1 Allobosea rubneri | reverse complement strand
CGCCGGCCTTCAGCGCCGGCGAGAGGCTGTTGAGCGGCAGGTCGCCATCCTTGCCGACGAGGCCGAGCGCCACGGGAATGACGACAGGCGCCTTCTCCGTCTGGCCGGAGGTCGGCGGCGTCGTCGTGCTCGACGAGCCCTCGCTGAGCGTGACCTTCACCGGGCTCAGCGAAGCGCCGGCCCCCTCGCTGCTGCGCGGCTTCTCCGCGCCGGTGCGGCTCGAACTGGACCTCGGCGACGCCGAGCTGCTGCGCCTGTTCAGCGCCGACAGCGATTCCTTCAATCGCTGGCAGGCGTTCCAGACCGTGGCGACGCGGGCGCTGGTGCGCGCCGGCGCGGGCGGCGACCTCTCTGAACTCGACGACAAGGCTGGCGAGCTGGCGCAAGCGCTGAAGGCTTTTCTCGCCGCCCCCGCCACTGCCGACCCCGCCTTTGCCGCACAGGTGCTGCGCCTGCCGGGACCGGCCGACATCGCGCGCGAGATCGGCCGCAACGTCGATCCCGACGCCGTCTTCGCCGCGCACCGCAAACTCTCGCGCGGCATCGGCATCGCGCTCGCGCAGCCGCTCGCTGAGCTGCATTCCAGCTTGCGCGAGGCCGGCCCCTATTCGCCGGCCGCCGGCCCGGCCGGCCGGCGGGCACTGCGCAACGAAGCACTCGGCCTGCTGGCCCTCGCTACCCCCGAGGATGCCAGCAAGTTGGCACAGGCGCAGTTCGCCGAGGCGGACAACCTGACCGACAGGCTCGCTGCGCTCGCCGCCATGACGCTGATCCCGGGTGAGGCGCGCGAGGCGCTGATCGCCCGTTTCTCTGAACTCTATGCCGGCGAGCCGCTCGTCCTCGACAAATGGCTGATGGCGCAGGCGCTGATCCCCGAGGCGGGCACGCTCGACCGGGTCAAGGCGCTGATGGCGAGCCCGACCTTCTCGCTTGGCAATCCCAACCGCGTGCGGGCGCTGATCGGCGGCCTCGCGGCCAATCTGACCCAGTTCAACCGCGCCGACGGCGCCGGCTACGGCTTCATTGCCGGAATCGTGATCGAGCTCGACCGGTCCAATCCCCAGGTCGCCTCGCGGCTGCTGAGCTCGTTCAAGACCTGGCGCATGCTCGAGGATGGCCGCCGCGAGAAGGCGCGCAGCGCACTCGCCATGGTCGCGGCGACGCCCGGATTGTCGCGCGACGTCGCCGATATCGCGGCTCGCTCGCTGGCCTGACGCGACTTCCGGCAGGCGGCTGCGAGGCCGCTTGCCACAAAGGTTAACGGATCATTACGCGCACAGGATTCATCGACAATTTTAAGCAACCATAGCGCGTAAAGTGAGTGTACTACTCAACTCAAAGCTAGACAAAAGGCCGCCCCCGGATTCAACTGAAACTGATTCGGGGATGCGGCACGTCTCCCGATCTTACTGACGGTACATCGCTTCCGAAGGGGGACGGGCATGACGCGTGCAAACGCGGCTTGCGCACACGTGCGCGCGGGCTCAATTCTTGGTGTTGCAAGAACGTTGACGCACCCGCTTTACCAGCGCTTCGAAAAGCTGGAACCTGCTTTCCGCAAGGTCATTCCAGCCCTCGTCGCCTGCTTCGTCGTGATCATGGCGCTCGGCGCCTATGTCCAGACCAGCGCCCTGCGCGACGATACCCTCGCCGACACAGCAAACGACCTCGATATTCTTGCCACACTGCTGGCACGAGAGCTCGATCTTGCCTCGCGGAACGAAAAGGATCTGCGCGCGGTTCTCGCGGCGCTGAGCACCAAGCACATCGCCGGTCGCGGCCGTATCGTCCATGTCAGCGACGCATCCGGCGTGCTGGTCGCCAGCGAGCCGATGCTCGGTGGCGCCAGCCGCAGCCTGATCGAACTGCTCGGCCCCGCCCAGGCGCTGACCGTGTTCGCCGAACGTGCGGGCGTTATGAAGATCATGCTGCCCGGCGGCCTCGAAGCCTTCGCGACCGTCCGCAACCTCGCCGCCCCCTTCGGCCAGGTCGCCGTGCTCCAGCCGGTGAAGCGCGCCCTCTCGCTCTGGGACGAGCGCAGCCGCTCGATCCTGGTGCTGTTCGCCTCGGCCGGCATCGTCCTCGCCGGCATCACGCTCGCCTTCATCCTGCAGTCGAAGCGCGCCCGCGCCGCCGACGACGACTGCGATTGCGTACGCGAGCGCATCGACACCGCGCTCAGCCGCGGCCATTGCGGCCTGTGGGATTGGGATCTGGCGAAGGGCCGCATCTACTGGTCGGATTCGATGTACGCCATGCTCGGCTACAACCGGAAGGGCGAGTTCATGTCCTTCGGCGAGGTCAACGCCTTCATCCACCCAGAGGATGCCGACCTCTATGCACTGGCCGACGCGATCAGCCGCGACGAGGCCACCCATCTCGACCAGGAATTCCGCGTCCGCGACGCCAGCGGCCAATGGATCTGGCTGAAGGCCCGCGCCGAGCTGGTGATCGACCGCCGCACCGGCGCCCGCCATCTCGTCGGCATCGTCGTCGACATCTCCGAGCAGCATCGCATGGCCGCCCGGACCGCGACCGCCGACGCACGCCTGCGCGACGCCGTCGAGGCGATCTCGGAAGCCTTCGTGCTCTGGGACGCCGACCGCAAGCTCGTGCTCTGCAACGCCAAGTACCAGCAGCTCCACCAGCTGCCGCCGGAACTGGTCCGCACCGGGGCGAGCTATGACGCGATCATGAACTGCAGCGCTCAGCCGAGCGTCGACCGCGAGCCGGTTCGCAGCTCCCGCGCCGAGCCCGGCAGCCATTCCTACGAAGCCAAGCTCTCCGACGGCCGCTGGCTCCAGATCAATGGCCGCCGCACCAAGGATGGCGGCTCGGTCTCGGTCGGCACCGACATCACCACGCTGAAGCAGCAGGAGGAGCGCCTGACCCGCTCCGAGCACCAGCTGCTGACCTCGGTGACCGACCTCAAAGCCTCGCGCCAGAAGCTGGAAGCCCAGGCCCAGCAACTCGCCGAACTCGCCGAGCTCTATCTCGAGCAGAAGGCCTCGGCCGAAAGCGCCAACCGGGCCAAGTCCGAATTCCTCGCCAATATGAGCCATGAGCTGCGCACGCCGCTCAACGCGATCATCGGCTTCTCCGAGATCATGGAAGCGCGCCTGTTCGGCGACCTCGGCTCCGAGCGCTATGACGAGTATGTCCGCGACATCCGCTCCAGCGGCGGCTATCTGCTCGCCGTGATCAACGACATCCTGAACATGGCCAAGATCGAGGCCGGCAAGGTCACGCTGGAGAAGGCCGAAGTTGCGCTCGACCCGGTCATCGCCGAGGCTGCGCGCACCCATCAGGAAGCGATCGCCCGCAAGCAGCTCTCCTTCTCCTGCGAGGTCGCGAACGACCTGCGCCTCGAAGCCGACTCGCATGCGCTGTTCCAGATCCTCTCCAACCTGCTCGACAATGCCGTGAAGTTCACGCCCGAGGGCGGCAATATCGCAGTCCGCGTGCGGCCGGCGCCGGGCGCGCTCAACATCTATGTCGAGGATTCCGGGATCGGCATCCCGCCTGAGAAGATCGGCCGGATCGGCCGCCCCTTCGAGCAGGTCGAAGGCGAGCTGGCACGCAGCTACAAGGGCTCGGGACTGGGCCTCGCCATTGCCCGCTCGCTGGCCGAGCTGCATGGCGGCGGCCTGCGCATCCGCTCGGTCATGGGCTCCGGCACCATCGTGATGGTGCACCTGCCGCTGAAGCACGAAATCCGCCCCGAGCTGGACCTCGTCGCGGCCTGACAGCGACGGGCCGGCACACCGCCGACTCTGCTCTCCTAGCCCTTGGCCGCGCCAAGCACCTGGCGGAACAGCGTCCGTACCCGCCCGCGCGTTTCGTCCAGCTCCGCCTTCAGCACCTTGGCATCCGGCAGGCCGACGGCCGTCGCGATGCGGCGCAGCACCCGCTCCGGCACGGCCTTGGGATCGAAGCGCTCCTCCACCGTGAAGCGCTGCCAGAGCTGGACGTCGCCGAACAGCCGCGCGGCGCCCGCGAGCCGCAGCGCATCCTCCTCGCCGATCAGGCCGGTGCCCTTCGCCGCCTGGAACACCCCCGCGGTGGTCTGGGCCAGCAGCTCAGGGTGCTTATGGGCATGGGCAAGGACCAGGAACTGGGCGAGGAAGTCGAGATCGGTCAGGCCGCCGGCGGCGAGCTTCAGATCCCAGGGGTCGGACTCGCCCTTCTCCTTGGCGATCAGCGTACGCATCTCGGCGACCGCCGCGGCGACCTTGGCCGGATCGCGCCGACGCAGCAGGATACCGCGGATGGCGTCTGCCGCGCGCTGGCCCAGCGCCGGATCGCCAGCCACGACACGGGCGCGGGTCAGCGCCATCTCTTCCCAGATCTCGGCCTCGCCCTGATGATAGGCGACGAAGCCCTCGAACTGGGTCGCCGCCGGGCTCTTGTTGCCGGAGGGGCGCAGGCGCAGATCGACCTGGTAGAGCGTGCCGCGGCGCGTCGGCACGGTCAGGGCCGCGACCAGACGCTGGCTGAAGCGGACATGCCAGGTGACGGGGTCGAGCGGCCGGGCGCCATCGCTCGGCTCGGCATGCTCCGGCCGGTCATAGAGCAGCATCAGGTCGAGGTCGGAGGACGGCGTCAGCTCCCCTGCCCCGAGCCGGCCGAGCCCGACCACGACGGCCTCCGCACCGGGGATTACGCCATGCTCGGCGACGAAGGCGGCACGCGTGTCCTCGAAGGCGGTCCGCAGGCAGGCCTCGGCGACCGCCGCATAGCCATGTCCGGCCTGCTCGGCTGTGATCACCCCGGAGAGCAGGCGGGCACCGACCAGGAAGTTCTCCTGGCGCGCGGCGTCGCGCATCCGGTCGAGTCCTTCCTCGACGCTGGGCGGCGTACCGACCACCGCCCGCACCCGCTCGGCCACCGTTTCGCGGCGATGGCTCGGCGCGCCGAAGGCCGGATCGATCACGGCGTCGAGCACATGCGGGTAAAGCGCCGCGACCTTGGCGAGGCGCGGCGCGCTGCCGAGTATCTCGGCGAAGATGCCGAGCAGCGCCTCGCGCGAGCGTAGCAAGGTCAGAAGCTCGACCGCCGCCGGCATGCGCACGAAGGCGTTGTCGAGATGGGCGAGCGCGCCATCGGGATCGGTGGTCCGGCCGAGCGCGACCAGCAAGGCGGGGGTGAGCTCGGTCAGGACCTCGCGGGCGCGGGCGCTGGTGACCGCGGGACGGCGGCCGAAATGCCAGCCGCGGACCGTCTCGGCCGCGAGGGAGGGCTGGCGGAAGCCGAGCTTGCGCAGGGTTTCGAGCGTCTCGGGATCGTCCTCGGTGCCGGTGAAGGATAGCGCCCCGGCCTCGCTGGCGAGGCTCGGCGCATCCTCGAAGAGCAGAGCGTAATGGCTCTCGACGCGCCTTGCATGCGCGGTCAGCGCCTTGTCGAAGGCCGCGGTCGAGGGATAGCCGCAGAAGCGGGCGAACGCTTCGAGATCCTTCGCGTCAGCCGGCAGGGTCTGGGTCTGCTCGTCATTGCGCATCTGCAGCCGGTGCTCGATGGTCCGCAGCCAGCAATAGGAATCCGTCAGCTCGTCGCGCGCCTGCGGACTGATCCAGTTCTCCTTGGTGAGCTCGCCCAGCATATCGAGGGTACGCGGCCCCCGCAGCGCCGGCCTGCGGCCGCCGAAGACCAGCTGCTGCGTCTGGACGAAGAACTCGATCTCACGAATGCCGCCGCGCCCGAGCTTGACGTTATGGCCAGGCAGGCTGAGCGTCTCGAAGCCCTTCACCGACTGGATCTGCCGCTTCATCGCATGGATGTCGGCGATGGCGGCGAAGTCGAAATATTTGCGCCAGATGAAGGGAGCGAGATCGGCGATGAAGCGGCGGCCGAGATCGATGTCGCCGGCGACCGGGCGCGCCTTGATCATCGCCGCGCGTTCCCAGTTCTGGCCGACCGTTTCGTAATAGGAATAGGCCGTCGGCAGGGCGACCGCGACATGGGTCGAGCCGGGGTCGGGCCGCAGGCGCAGGTCGACGCGGAAGACATAGCCGTCCGGCGTGCGCTCCTGGATGATGCGGGCGATCTGCTGGGTGAGCTTGACGAAGAAGCTCGAGGGCTCGGCGACGCCGGCCGCCTCGGCCATCTCCGGATCGAAGAAGACGACGATGTCGATATCGGAGGAATAGTTCAGCTCACCGGCACCATGCTTGCCGAGCGCCAGCACGACGAGGCCCGAACCGGTGCCGGGTTCGCTTGCATCCGGGAGGGTGATCCGGCCGAGATCAGCCGCCTGGCGCAAGGCGTGCTCGCTCGCCAGCCGCACAGCCATGTCGGCGGTCGCGCTCAAGGCCTGCGTGACTTCCTCGACCGTCCAGGCGCCGCCGATATCGGCGAGCGCGACGAGCAGGGCCATCGCCTGCCGGAAGCGGCGCAGCTCGCGCATCAGATCGGCGGTCGCGGTGTCCGACCTGGAAGCCGTAGCGATCTCGCGCAGCAGGCCGTCGCGGCGCTCGGCGGGATCGCCGGTCAAGGATGCGAGCAGCCCGGCGGGGTCACGCCGCATGATCTGGGTGAGGAAGGGCGAATGGGCGAGGATGCCGGCGACCAGCTCCTGCGAGGCGGGATGCGCCGCAAGATATTCCGAGAGCGCCGTCCCCGCCTCGGCGTCATAGAGCCGCTCCAGCAATTCGCTCGCGACCAGCGCCTCGGCGCTGGCCCGCGCCGGCAGGACCGGCGCCGCCTTCAAGCGCTCGCATAGCGGCTCGCCCATGGGCCCTCTCCCCGGCAACGGCCCGATTCAGGCCGACTGGAACCCTGCCGGCTTTGGCTGGGAAGTCGAGCCCGCAGGCTCTTCCACGGCCGGGCTTTCCACAGCGGGTGGCGCCAGCGGCAGGGACATCACCACGCGCAGCCCCGGCGCATTGTCGGCGAGCTGCACCGCGCCCCCGTGCAAGCGCGCCACTGCGGAGGCCAACGCGAGACCCAGGCCGAAGCCCGGCTTGGTGCGGCTCTTGTCGAGCCTGACGAAGCGCTCCAGCACCCGGGCGCGATCGGCTTCGGGTATGCCGGCGCCGTGATCGGCGACGCCGAGCTCGACCATCTCGCCGACGCGCCGCGCGGTGACCTCGACAGTCGTCGGGGCGTCGCCCTCGGGCTTGCCGTATTTCAGGGCATTGTCGATGAGGTTGGCGAGCGCCTGACCGATCAGCTCGCGGTTGCCGGTCAGCGAGAGGCCCGGCTCGACCGCGACCGAGAGCGACAGCCCGGCCTCCTCGGCCAGCGGCTCGTAGAGCTCGCCGAGCCCATCGACGATCTCGGCGAGATCGAGCGGCGCCATGCTGTCGCTGATCTGCCGGGTCTCGAGACGGGCGATCATCAGGAGCGCGTTGAAGACCCGGATCAACCCGTCGGCCTCGTCGATCGAGCCATCGAGCGCGGCGCGCAGCTGTTCCGGCGTCTCTGCGATGCGCAACGCCTCCTCGGCCCGGTTACGCAGGCGCGTCAGCGGCGTCTTCAGGTCATGGGCGATATTGTCGGAGACCTGCTGCATGCCGCTCATCAGCTCGCCGATCCGGTCGAGCATGGCGTTGAGGTTGAGCGCCAGCCGGTCGAGTTCGTCGCCGGTGCCGGAGATGGAGAGCCGACCCTTGAGATCGCCGGCCATGATCGAGCGGGCGCTGTCGGTCATGCCGTCGATGCGCTTGAGCACGCGCCTTGCCACGAACCAGCCGCCGAAGCAGCCGAGGACTACGACGAGCACCAGCGACCAGGCGGCGGCACGCTTGATGATGACGCGCAGTCGCTCGCGCTCCTCGACATCGCGCCCAACGAGCAGACGGAATCCGGCCGGCAGCATGAAGACGCGCACCAGCGCATGATTGACCTGGTCGAGCGCCTCCGACGAACGGGCATATTGGATCTCGCGCTCGCCCGGCCGGTCGAGCGTGCCCGGCTGCAGCGCCTCGATATTGCCCGCGATCCGCTCGCCGGTCGGCGTCACCACGAGATAGAGCGAGGCGCCCGGGCCGCGCGAACGCCGCTCGATGACCTGGACCAGCCGCCTGATGCCGCCGAGGCGCTGCTGCTCGGCGAGGCCCTGGATCTCCGCATCGATGGTCGAGCGGATCTGGTCGTCGAGCAGTGTCTTGGCGTTCCAGGCGACATAGCCGAGCACGAAGGCGGCGAAGAGCGCGAAGACGACGAGATACACCGCCGTCAGCTTGAAGGCGGTGGTGCGGAACAGATTCGGCAGGAAGCGCTGGCCGCCGGCCGGCGCCGGATCAGCGAGCTGTGTCACGGACCATGTATCCCGCGCCGCGGATGGTGTGGATCATCGCATGCTCGAAGCCCTTGTCTATCTTGGCGCGCAGCCGCGAGACATGGACGTCGATGACATTGGTCTGGGGATCGAAGTGATAATCCCAGACGTTCTCCAGCAGCATGGTGCGGGTCACGACCTGCCCGGCATGCTTCATCAGATATTCGAGCAGGCGGAACTCGCGCGGCTGCAGCACGATCTCCTCGCCGGCGCGGGTGACGCGATGGGCGAGACGGTCGAGCACGAGATCGCCGACCCGGTAGGTCGTCGGCTCGGAGGCTGGCGCACCACGCCGGCGGGCGAGAACCTCGACGCGGGCGAGCAGCTCGGAAAAGGCGTAGGGCTTGGGCAGGTAGTCGTCGCCGCCGGCGCGCAGGCCCTTGACCCGGTCGTCGACCTGCGCGAGCGCCGAGAGGATCAGCGCCGGTGTCGCGTCGTCCTGCTCGCGCAGCGAGCGGATCAGCGAGAGTCCGTCCATGCGCGGCAACATGCGGTCGACGACCAGCACGTCATAGCCGCCGCCCTGGGCGAGGGCGTAGCCCTCCAGCCCATCGGCAGCATGGTCAGGAACATGGCCGGCTTCACGGAATGCCTTGACCAGATAGGCCGCCGCTTCGGCGTCGTCTTCGACGATGAGGAGTCGCATGGCGGCAGGTTACCTCAGCAAACGGAAAAGCGGCAGGCCGGATGTGACGATCCGACCTGCCGCCGAAGCGGCGGGATTCCCCGGCATGGGGGCGACGTGACAGCCGGGAAAAACCATCCGCCCGGAGCGTGTTCCAGCTTTAGAAGTTACGCTGACGCGCTGGAACACGCCCGACTTGATTAGGCCCGGATCAGGCCGCCGGCTGGCGGCCGATCTCGAAGGAGAACTCACGCTCCTTGCCGTCACGCCAGACGGTCAGCTTGGTCTTGCTGCCCGGCGCGAAGGTGGCGATCTTGCGGGAGAGATCGCGGGCGTCGGCGACCTTCTCGCCATTGACGGCCAGGATCGTGTCGCCGCGCTTCAGGCCGGCCTTGGCGGCCGGGCCATCGACCTGCGCCGAGGCGACCAGCGCACCCTTGGCATCCTTCAGGCCGATCGCATCGGCAACCTCGGCGGTAACCGGCTGGATCTGCACACCGATGAAGCCGCGCGCCACCGTGCCGTCCTTCTTCAGCGATTCGACGACGCTGTTGACGGTCGCCGCCGGGATGGCGAAGGCGATGCCGACATTGCCGCCGGACGGCGAGAAGATCGCGGTGTTGACGCCGACGACCTCGCCCTTGAGGTTGAAGGTCGGGCCGCCGGAATTGCCGCGGTTCACAGCCGCATCGATCTGCAGGAAGTCGTCATAGGGACCCGAGCCGATATCGCGGCCCTGGGCCGAGACGATGCCGGCCGTGACCGTGCCGCCGAGACCGAACGGATTACCGACCGCCATCACCCACTCGCCGATGCGCGGCTTGGCGCCGGCCAGCTGGACGAAGGGGTAGTTGCCGGACTCGTTGACCTTGAGCAGGGCGAGATCGGTGCGCGGATCGGTGCCGACGACCTTGGCGGTCAGGGTCTTGCCCTCGTCGGTGACGAGCTCGACCTGGGACGCCTTCTCGACGACGTGGTTGTTGGTGACGACATAGCCGTCCTGGCTGACGAAGAAGCCCGAGCCCTGCGACATCGCGCGACGCTCAGGCGCCGGCCGGCTGGAGCGCGGGTTCTGCTGCTCATCGAACTGGCGGAAGAAGCGCTCCAGCGGATGGCCGGGCGGCAGGGCGTTCGGGCCGTTCTCACCATCCTCGCCGGTGCTGGCGAGACGCGAGTTGACGCGAACCGACACGACGGCCGGCTTCACCTTCTCGGCGACATCGGCGAAGGACGGCAGCTGCATCTGCACGCCGGAGAGCTGGATCGGCTGGGCGTTGGCGCCGCCATGGCTGGTCAGCAGGTTGTCGGCAAGGCCGGCCATCAGGCCGATGCTCAGGGTCGCGGCGCCGGCGATCAACGCGCCGCGCTTCAGGATCGAGCGGGCCGGAGCCGGCTGACGGAAGGTGTTCTGGGTGTTGTTCTCGTTGGAATTCATGGTGCAAACCTCGGGGGCGGATCGCAGGGTCCTTCCTGCTTCGTCCCGAACACCATGATGGCCGGCGCCTTACCCGGATTTCGCCCAAGCATGACGATTTCGTAAGGTTACGGGCTGCGCGCCGGCAGGCCTAGTCGCGCGTCAGTTCGTCGAGGCGGCGCTGTTCGTCGGCAGTCAGCGCCGGGGTCGCAGCGGCGGGCGCGGCATTCATCCGGCGGCGGCGCCAGAGGAAGAGCAGGCCGGCAGCCAGGATCGTGAAAGGTGCCGCCCAGAGCGCGATCGTGCGTACATCCATCGGCGGCCGCAGCAGCACGAAGTCGCCATAACGTGCAACAACGAAATCGACGACCGCGCGGTCGCTGTCGCCGGCAACAAGGCGCTCCCGTACCAGGATGCGCAGATCCTTGGCGAGCGGCGCATCGGAATCGTCGATCGACTGGTTCTGGCAAACCAGGCAGCGCAGGCCCGAGGAGATCTCTCGCGCGCGCTGCTCCAGAGCGGCATTCGGCAGGATCTCGCTGGGCTGGACGGCCAGGGCGGGCCCGGCGAAGGCCAGCCCGAGGCAGATCAGGAGAGGAGCCAGGCGCATCCGCCTCACTCCGCAGGCTGCGGCAGGGCGGAGGTCGGCGCAGCCCGGCGCGGCGCGGCCACCCGGAAGCGCCGATCGGTGAGCGAGAGCGCGCCGCCGAAGGCCATGATCAGCGTGCCGATCCAGATCAGCAGGACCAGCGGCTTGTCATAGGCCCTGACGGCGATGCTGCCGTCGGCCTCGCGTTCACCGAGGCTGACATAGGCTTGGCTGAAGCCGTCGCTGCGGATGCCCGCCTCGGTCGTCGGCATGGCGCGCGCCGTATACATCCGCTTCATCGACTCGACCGGCTTCATCTCGCGCTCGCCGGTACGGATCTTGAAGCGCGCGACCTCCTCGGTGAAGTTCGGCCCGGTGCGCGGCGCGATCGATTCCAGCGTGAAGGTGTAGCGGCCACTGGTGAGGCTCTGGCCCGGCTTCAGAATGCCGATGCCCTCGGTGCTCCAGGCGGTCGCGGCGATACCGATCACGGTGACGCCGACGCCGGCATGGGCGAAGGCCGTTCCCCAGATCGAACGCGGCAGTCCGCGGGCGCGCGACCAGATCGCGGCAGCGCCGCTGGCGCGAGAGACGACGCGTTCGCCGAGGTCCCAGAACGCGCTCACGACCAGGAAGACGCCGAGCCCGATGCCGAGCGGCGCGAGCACCGGACCACCGCGCGTCACCGCGAGCAGCGCGATCGTCACCAATACGGCGAAGCCGAAGGCGAACTGGGCACGCTGGGCGGCGCCAAGCAGATCGCCACGCTTCCAGGCGAGCGACTGGCCGATC
Organism: Allobosea rubneri; assembly: GCF_032464875.1. NCBI lineage: Bacteria > Pseudomonadati > Pseudomonadota > Alphaproteobacteria > Hyphomicrobiales > Alloboseaceae > Allobosea > Allobosea rubneri. The sequence goes on along the minus strand of NZ_JAWDID010000069.1, from coordinate 17,265 downwards.
GGCAGCAGCAGCAGCAGGGGCACGACCACCGGCAGGAAGGTGGCGTTGAAGAAGGGCGGGCCGACCGAGATCTTGTCGCCGGTGATCATTTCCAGTGCCAGCGGATAGAGCGTGCCGACGAAGACCGTGGCGCAGGCGGTGGCGAGGAAGAGATTGTTGACGACGAGCGCGCTCTCCCGCGAGACCGGCGCGAACAGGCCGCCCTGCCGCAAGAGCGGCGCCCGCCAGGCGAACAGCGCCAACGAGCCACCGACGAAAATGATCAGGATCGCCAGGATGAACAGGCCGCGCTGCGGATCGGTGGCGAAGGAGTGCACCGAGGTCAGCACGCCGGACCGGACGATGAAGGTGCCGAGCAGCGAAAGCGAGAAGGTCAGGATCGCCAGCAGGATCGTCCAGACCTTCAGCGCGTCGCGCTTCTCCATCACCACGGTCGAGTGGATCAGCGCGGTGCCGGCGATCCAGGGCATCAGTGAGGCGTTCTCGACCGGATCCCAGAACCACCAGCCGCCCCAGCCGAGCTCGTAATAGGCCCAGTAGGAGCCCATGGAGATGCCGAGCGTCAGGAAGGTCCAGGCCAGCAGCGTCCAGGGACGGACCGCACGCGCCCAGACCGCGTCGATGCGCCCGTCGATCAGCGCTGCGACGGCGAAGGCATAGGAGATCGAGAAGCCGACATAGCCGACATAGAGCAGCGGCGGATGGATCGCGAGACCGAGATCCTGGAGCAGCGGGTTGAGGTCCTGCCCCTCTGCCGGCGCCGGAACGAGACGGCGGAACGGGTTGGAGGTCAGCAGCGTGAAGGCGAGGAAGGCGACCGTGATCGAGCCCTGCGCCGCCAGCGCGCCGGCCCGCAGCCGCGCCGGAAGCGAGCGCCGCGACAGCGCGACCATCGCGCCGAACAGCACGAGGATGAGAACCCAGAGCAGCATCGAGCCCTCATGGTTCCCCCAGGTCGAGGTCAGTTTGTAGATCAGCGGCTGCGTCGAATGCGAGTTCGAGGCGACGTTTTCGACCGAGAAATCCGAGACGAAATAGGAGAAGACCAGGCTGCCGAAGGCGACCGAGACGAGCAGAAAGCAGGCGATGGCGGCAGCAGGGCCGACCGAGGCCAGGACGGGGTCCTGACGGGCGACGCCCCAGAGCGGCACCACCGTCTGGATGACTGCGACGCCCAGTGCCAGCGCGAGCGCGAAGTGACCAATCTCGACGATCATCGTCCCGCCCTACTTCGCCGGCGCCGCTGGCGTGGCGGCATCCGCCCCCGCCTTCGCGTCGCCCGGCTGCCAGTGACCCTGCTTCTTCAAAGCGTCCGCGACCTCGCGGGGCATGTAGTTCTCGTCGTGCTTGGCGAGCACGGAATCGGCGCGGAAGCGACCGGGCGCCTCGAGCACGCCCTCGGTGACGACGCCCTGCCCCTCGCGGAAAAGATCAGGCAGCAGGCCGGTATAGTTGACCGTCACCGTGGTCTTGGCATCGGTGATGGTGAAGCTGACCTTCTGTCCGGGGGAACGGATGACCGAGCCCTCCCCGACCAGGCCGCCCAGGCGCAGGCGCGTGCCCGGCGTCAGCCCCTTCTCGACGATTTCGGTCGGGCCGTAGAAGAAGACGATGCTGTCGCGCAACGCGTAGGCGACGAGGCCCGCGGAGAGCGCGAGCACCGCGCCGGCGGAGGCGATCATCGTCATCCTGCGCTGCTTGCGCGTCATGCCCTTGCGTGGCGGAGCGGGGGAAAAGCCGGTCTGCGCAGTCATCGGGCCGCCTCCTGCAAACCGAGCTCGCCTGCGAGCGTGCCGAGCGCGGCCAGGGCGTCAGCGTCCGCCGCCAGCCGCTCGCGCGCGGTCGCCAGCGATTTGAGCGCCGCAGGCTTCTCGCCGAGGACAGACTGCGAGCGGATCAGGCGGGACCATTCCGCCAGGGTGCCACCACCTTCGCCGAGTCTGGCGGCGAGGCTGTCGACCATGCCGCGGACCGCGGCCGCCTGGTCCTGCGCCGGCAGGTTGGCGATCGCAGCCGCCGCGGCCGGGTCGGAAGGGCCTTGCAGGGATTCGAGGCGAGCCTTCACGGCCCCCGTCCAGGGCGCGTCCGCCGGAGCTTCCGCGAGCAGCGCCTTGAGCGAGGCGACGGCGCCCGGAATGTTGCCGTCCTGCTCCTGGCCGATCGCCAGGAAGAAACGGGCGCGGGCATTGGCAGGGTCGAGCTTGACCGCCTCAGCGAGGCTCTCGCGCGCACCGGAGGTGACCACGCCGCCGGCGGCAAGGATCAAGGCCTCGCCCTGGCCGGCATGGCGCTCGGCGGTCGCCCCGTCATGGCGGATCGCGGAAGCAAAAGCCTTGGCGGCGTCCTCGAAGCGGCCCTGCCGGAGATAAACGGGCGCGAGGACCGACCAGCCCTTGCCGTCGGTCGGGTTGGCGGCGAGATGGCTCTCGATGCGCGCCAGCGCGATCGCGAAATCCTGTCCGGCGGGGCTCGCCTTGAGGCGCGCCGCCAGCGGCTGGTCCGGAACGCTCGGCGAGCCATAGGCACCGTAGACCAGGAGTGCCAGCAACGGCACGCAGGAGAGCGCGATCGCCGAAGCGGCACGGCGCCGGCGCAGGGACGGTTCGCTGTCTCCTGCCGGTGCGGTCTCGACCGCCGCCGCCCGCAGCAGCCGACGTGCGGCCTCGGCCTTGGCGGCCTCCGCCTCGGCGCTGCCGATCAAGCGGCGTCCGAGATCGCGATCGATCTCGGCGACCTGGGAGCGGTAAAGCGATTTCGCTCCCGCCGTATCGGCGAAGATCGGCGGCTGGCGCCGGCCGAGCGGCCAGAGAACCGACAGGACCGCCGCCCCCGTCATGACCGCAAAGATGATCCAGATCAGCATCAGGCGTACATAACCAATTGCGGGCCCCGCTTCATGCCCGAAGATGGCGACAAAGGGTCACGCGGACAATGCGCGGCATCAAACAGCCGGCAGAACGAGCCGGGCCCGCAGGCCGCCGAGCGGCGAGTGCTCCAGCGTAAGCCCGCCGCCATAAAGCTTGGCGAGATCGACGACGATGGAAAGCCCGAGCCCGGACCCCGGTGTGGTCTCGTCGAGGCGGCGGCCGCGCTTGATCACATCCGCCATCGCCTCCGCGGGCAGGCCCGGGCCGTCATCGTCGATCAGCAGGGCAAGCCGGCCCTCAGGCAGATCCCGGCCGGTGTCCAGGCTGACCTGAACCTCGCCGCGCGCCCATTTGAAGGCATTGTCGAGCAGGTTGCCGAGCATTTCCTCGAGGTCCTGCTTCTCGCCACGGAAACGCGCGGCGGCAGAAACATCGTGGCTGCCGGTTATCGCCCGGCCCTGCGCGATCTTCTGGAAAGTGCGGATCAGCGCGTCGAGGGAAGGCGCGATCTCGGTCACGCCGCCGAGCGCGCCGGAGAGCGCCGCCGCCCGGGCGCGGTCGAGATAGTACTGGACCTGGTCGCGCATGATCGCGGTCTGGTGGCGAACGGTCTGGGACAGCGGTCCCTGCCCGGCCTCCGCCTCGTTCTGCATGACGCTGAGCGGCGTCTTCAGGGCGTGGGCGAGATTGCCGACCTGGGTACGCGCCCGCTCCAGGATCTCGCGGTTGGCGTCGATCAACTGGTTGAGTTCGCCTGCCAGCGGGTCGAGGTCGGGCGGATAGCGCCCGCCGATCCGCGCACTCTCGCCGGTGCGCACCTTGCCGACGGCCGTGCCGAGCCGGACCAGTGGTCGCAATCCGAAGCGGACCTGGATGATCGTCGAGGCGACGAGCGCCAGGCCGAGCGCCAGGAAGGTCAGTGTCAGGGCGAAGCGGAAATCACGAATGTCGCCGTCGATCTCGTCGGCGGGCGCGGCGACACCGACCGTGAAGCGGCCATCCTCGCCAACATCGATCTCGCGCTCGATGATGCGCAGCTCGCGATCGTCCGGACCGGAGATGTAGCTTTCGCGCAGGCCGCGGGCATTTGGCCGGATCGGCTGGTCGAGCAGCTTCGGCAATTGGCCGCCGACCAGCGAGCGCGAGGTGCGGACATTCGGGCGCTCGCCGTCGAGCCGGATGATCTGCCAGTACCAGCCGGAGAGCGGCAGGTCGAAGCGCGGTTCGCCGAGATCGCCGATCGCCTGGCGCTCTGCCTCGGGCGGAGCGGCGAGATCGGCGACGAGCTCCTTGATGTAGACGCTGAGGCGCTCGTCGAAGCCGCGCTCCGCCGAGCGACGATAGAAGGTGGTCAGGCCGAAGCCCGCCAGGATCAGGACCAGCGCGCAGCAGACGGCAGCCGAGATGAAGAGCCGCGCCCCGAGCGAGAAACGCTGTTGCGAGGCGGGCATGGTTCGCGTCAGGCCTTGGCGGCGGCAGCGATGTAGCCCAGGCCGCGCACGGTTTCGATGATCTCGACGCCGAGCTTCTTGCGCAAGCGGCCGACGAAGACCTCGATCGTGTTGGAATCGCGGTCGAAGTCCTGGTCGTAGAGATGCTCGACCAGTTCGGTGCGCGAGACCACGCGGCCCTGATGGTGCATCAGATAGGCAAGCAGCCGGTACTCGTGCGAGGTCAGCTTCACCGGATTGCCGTCGACGACGACGCGGCTGGCGCGCGTGTCGAGGCGGACGGGGCCGCAGATCAGCTCGGAGGTGGCATGCCCGGCGGCCCGGCGCAGCAAGGCACGTACCCGGGCGAGGAGTTCCTCGATGTGGAACGGCTTGACGACATAGTCGTCGGCGCCGGCGTCGAAACCGGCGACCTTGTCGCTCCACCGGTCGCGCGCGGTCAGGATCAGCACCGGCATGGTCTTCTCGGCCCGACGCCAACCCTGCAGCACGGCGACACCGTCGACCTTGGGCAGGCCGAGATCGAGAATCACGGCGTCATAGGGCTCGGTCTCGCCGAGATAGAGCCCTTCCTCGCCGTCGAAGGCCTTGTCGACCGCGTAGCCGGCATTCTCGAGCGCGTTGACGATCTGGCGGTTGAGGTCCTTGTCGTCCTCGACGACGAGCAGTCGCACGGCGGGATCACTCCATTGCAAATGTCAGGGGGAAATAGCGGAACTAGCGAATGTCCGCCACCTTGCCCGAATGCCCGTCGAGGGTCACGCGAGCGACGCGCCCGTCGCGCTTCAAGGTGGTGACGACATAGACATAGTCATCGCCGAGCCGGCAGAGGCGGATCCGGACGACCTCCCCGGGGGCGGCCTCGCGCGCATGCCGCGACGCGGCGGCCGGCTGCATGACCTTGCCGTCGGAGACCGCATCGCGCGTCTCGCTCGCCGAAAGACAGGCGATCGGCTGCGACGTGTCGGCCGGGATCACCGGTGAGGCCACAAGCGTCAGCATGGCGAAAGTTGCGGTGGTCGGATCGAGCAGCGTCATCAGCATGCGCTAGTCCTGCCCGCGTGAATGCGCCATGAACACCCCCTTGCGGCAGTTGTCCGCAGCGCTTGCGGCCGAGCAAGCCTAGCTCAGCGAATCGTGACGTGTCCACGCCAGGGCGGCCCGACCCCGGCGACGAGGCTGATCTGATCGAGCCCGATATCGAGGCTCGGCTGCGCGGCGCCGAAATCCTCGATCTCGCTTGCTGAGGGGTAGAGCAGATCCGGCACCGCACGCTCGATGACCCGCTTGGCCAGGCCCGCCCGGTAGATGGTCACCCGATAGCGTTCGATCTCCTCGCCGAGCGGGACTTCGGCTGCCTCCCATGAATCGCCGTCGACCCTGGTGCGCCTGATCCAGCGCAGCAGCACGCCGTCCGGCACACGGCGCCCCCGAGGATGCACGGAGGCAAGCGGGCGCAGCGCGGCAGTCCCTACAGTCGCGACGAGCTCGCGCATCGCAGGTCCCGCGACATCGGCATTGGCGGGACCGATGCGATAGCGCCAGTGGCGCCCGAGTTCGTCGAGCGTCGCGCTCAGCACTTCTGCCGCGCCGTCGAGGACGACGAGGCGTGCTCCGGCTGGCAGAACTCGTGCCGCAGCTTGCTCGGACCCGCCCAGGCCACGAACCATCTGCGACAGCCGGAAAACCCGCGAGCCGATCAGCTCGGCGCGGGCGGCCGTGACGATCTCGACATGGCCGGCAGCGTCGACCAAGGCGAGCGCATTGGCTCCGGCGAGCGCCGCCTCGACGGAGACGGAGCTGAGCGCGCCGCCGCGCAGCCTGACATCGACGCTCGCATGCCGATCCGTCCGCCAGAGCGGCCCGGACTGCAACGGCGTCAGCGTCTCGCCCATGATCGAGGGCGCAGCGACGAAGCCGTGCAAGGTGAAGGGCATGCCTTCGGCTGCGCGCCAGATCGCGAGCCCGCCCGGCCAAGGCTCGGCGAACGCAGCGAGGTGCTGCAGCGCCGTTGGCGAGCCGCGCGCGATCGGCAAGTCGAGCACCAGAGCGTCGGGGCGCCCGGCCACCCGCGGCGCGACCTTGACCGGCCGCGAGCCCGGCTGGCCAGGTGCCGCGCCGCGATAAATCGCCGGCTCGACCGCCCGGGCGCTTGCCTTACGGGTGATGCCATCGCTGATGCGCGTCAGCCGGAACAAGCGCGGGCGTCCGGCGACCTCCAACGAGACGACATCGCCAGGTTCAAGGTCTATCCGGCGCGGCGAAAGCTCGAGTTCCAGCGTCTCGCGACCCGCCCAGATCTCCTGCAGGCGCTGCTCGGCCAGGCGCTGGCCCTCGGCCCGTCGGGTGACGATGGCGGTCTCGATCGCGGTTTCGCGCCTCGCGGCGCCGGCCAACCGGCGCGAACGCGCGGCAGCCCGACGATAGTCGTCGTCGCCGTCGATATGGGCGAGGCGCAGCTCGCGCGGCAGCTCGCTTTCCTCGGCCCGACGCAGCGAGAATGGCTGGCCGTCGCGGTCGAGGACGAGGTCGTCGGGCGAAAGCTCGCGGGCGACAGCAGCGGCACGGCCGTGAAAGCACAGCCTGCCGGCGGACATCGCAACGTCGAATCCGAAGGCCTGCGCGAGCTGCTCGAGGGCCGCTCGCGCCGAAAGCGGACGGTCGAGGACATAGCCGTCGAGGAAGCCGTCGACCGCGATCTCGTCGGGCGCCGGCAGGCCATAATCGGCGAGGATCGCCCGCACCAGCCGGTCGAGCGTCGCCCCTTCGAGCCGGCCGTTGATCCAGTGACCGGTGTCGTAATTGGGCCCGTCGGCCCAGACCGATTGCAGATCCGGAAAGGCCGGGAATGGCCGTGCATCCCACGTCCAGACATAGACGTTCGCGGGATCGACCATGCGCCGTCCGGCGGGCTCGAAGATCGGATTGGCCCTGGGGTCGAAGCCCGGCAGCGCCGGATCGAAGCCCGAGAGGATCGCCTCGAGGCCGCGCGCCTGCAAGAGGTCGTCGCGGGCCCGGGTCGAGAAATGCGGATAGCCGCCGTCGACCGATTTCGGATCGGGAAAGACGTTCGGCGAGTTGCCGCCCTTGTCGACCGCGGGCAGGCCGATCTCGGTCAGCCAGATCGGCTTCGAGCCGGGAAGCCAGGGAGTGGCGCCGACTTCGGAGCCATTCAAGCGCTCGGCGTGAAAATTGGACCACCAGCCCGGCAGGTCCTTCGGCCGGAAGATCCAGGGCTTGCCGAAGGCACCGTCGCTGATCGGCAGGCGGTTCTGGGACTGCCGGTCGGCCGGCGAGGCATAGTACCAGTCGTAAGCCTCGCCAGAGATCAGGCGGGCGCGCAGATGATCGACATCGGCAGGCCCGCGCGCCAATGAGATGTCGGCATGACCCGGCGTGTCGCGCCAATCGGTCAGCGGCGCATAGTAGTCGATGCCGACCGCGTCGATATCCGGCGAAGCCCAGAGTGGATCGAGCGGAAAGCGCACCTCCTGCCCACCGTCGCGGACATGGGCGCCGTATTCCGTCCAGTCCGCCGCATAGGTCAGGCGGGTCGGCGCGGGCAGCAGCGCGCGCACCTCCGCCGCCAGTGCGACGAGGCCGTCGACCATCGGATAGAGGCCCGGTGCGCTGCGCACGCGGGTCAGACCGACCAGTTCGGAGCCGATGATGAAGCCCGAGACCCCGCCCGCAGCCTTGGCCAACATAGCTGCGTGCAGCACGGCGCGGCGAAAGCCCCAGTCCTCGGGCACCGCGCAGAGAACTCGATCGCCGAAGAGCGAAAAATCGCTCGCTCGGGCCGAGCCGAGGAAGCTCGCGATCTGCGCGGCCGCGGCCGGGCTTGCATCGGGGGTGTCCGGCTGGCCGGGCGCCGGCGAACAGCTCATCCGGCCGCGCCAGGGATAGGGTGGCTGCGAGGCATTGCCGCTATGGGGATCCGGCAGAGCGTTGTCGGCCGGGATATCCATCATCACGAAGGGATAGAGCACGACCTCCAGTCCATAGACGTCGCGCAGCTTGCGGATCAGCGCGATCACGCTGTCGTCGGAGGGGGTGCCGCCATAGGCCGGCTTGCCGTCGGATTGGCTGACCAGGCGCGCCTGGAAACGGACGAGCCCGGCAACGGACCATTCCGCGCCCGTGATCGTCTTCTGCGCGATCTCGACGCGCGGCGCGACCGTGCAGGAGCCTGCGCGCAGATCGTCGCCGAACCAGCTCACGACCAGCGATATCCGCCGCAACTGCGGGCAGAGCGCCAGCAGGTGGGTGATCGCCCCGTCGACATCCGTGGCGCTGTGCCATTGGTGGCGGTTTTCGGGGATCGTGACGCCGGCCTCCGGCTCCTGGTTCACCAGGGTGGGCTGGTAGATGAACTCGCTCGCACCGGGGATCAGCGTCACGGCGCGGATCATGTTGCCGAGGCCCGGCACTGCGCGCACCACCTCAAAGGAGAATTGCGGCACGCGGTTGCCGTAATCGGCCAGGGGAAAGCGCTCGAACACGACATAGGCCGTGCCGCGATAGCCGGGAGCCTCGCCAGCCTCCTTGGCCGCGATCAACGGATCGGGCTGCTGATCGGGAAAGCCGCGATGGACGCGCAGTGTCACGGCATTGAAATCGATCTCGCGGCCATCGGCCCAGATCCGGCGCACGAAGGCGATCGGCCCCTCGCACAGGCCGATGGCGAGATTGGCATAGTAGGAATAGGTCGTCTCGTAGGTCTTCTGCGCCTTCTGCCCGCCCTTGCCGCCGCGTTTGCTGCGGGTGACTGTGGTGGTCACCTCCTCCTCGAAGCGCGTCGCCCAGATCAGCTGTCCGCCGATCCGTGCACGGCCATAGACGCGCGGGATCGGGGCTCCCTCGGTCGAGGCCAAGCCTTCGATCTCAGTCAGGCGCGGCCCTTCGACGATACGGGTTCCTCCGCCCCCGCCGAGCAGAGATTGATCGAGCCCGGCGCCGGCAGCGGCGCCGAGCGCACGGCCGATCACCGCACCGACGGGACCACCGAGCATGCCGCCCAGCACCGAGCCGGCGACCTGGAGAACAAGCGTGGCCATCAGCGAACCAGCTCCGGAAACGAGAAGGCATGGCTGCAATGGCGGCGCCACCAGCCCGTGAAGGCGACCTCGCCGACCGCCGCACCGTCATGAGCGTGAACGATCGACCCGGGCTTGCTCAGGATCGCGCAATGCGCCGCCGGCAGATGGTCGCGCCAGCGGAAGAGCAGCACATCGCCCGGCAGGGCTTCGGCCGGCGCGCCGGCCCTGAGATGGCGCATCGCGGCGAGCGCCAGGGTCTCGCCGGCTGCATGCTGCGCCCAGTGCTGGTCATAGGGCGGCACGGCCTCCGGCTCGCTCCCGTAAAGCTCGCGCCAGACGCCGCGCACGAGGCCGAGGCAGTCGCAACCGACACCGCGCAGCGAAGCCTGATGGTGGTAGGGCGTCCCCAGCCAGGAACGGGCCGCCGCGACGACACGGATACGCGTGGCCGAGCCCGGCTCCGTGGCGGCGCTCATCGGAACAGGCTCCCGCCGTCGAACGGCCCGGCGCCGGGATCGGAAGGGCGAACGCCGCCGACGATGAAGTCGTTCCCCGGCAGATGCGGGAAGCCGCGGAAGTTGATTCCATTGCCGAATTTCGACCGACAGGTGGCGAAGCTCTTGTCGCAGCCGGCAGTCACGGTGAAGGCGTCGCCGGCCGCGATCGGAGCCGGTGCTGCCTGCCAGAGCTGGAGGGTCACCACGCCGTCGGCGGTGCGATGCGTCTTGACCTCGCTGGCAAAGCCGACATTGGCGCCTGCCGTGAAGACCAGCCGGCCCCCGCTGAAGTAACCGTCGCTGTAGCCCGCCAGGCCAGCCGTGGTGATTGCAAGGCGCCCATCCGTCGCCTCCACGACGCCCTCCGCGACAGCGGCGGAGACACCACAGCGGGCATCGCCGAGATCGGCAGCGCAGGAAGCGATGTAGAGCCCGCCCTTCTCCTCATCGAAGGCCTTGCCCAGCCCCCGGACCTCGGCGCTGAAAGTGCTGTCGCTACGTTTGATTTCGCCGACGAAGCCGGTCTCCAGCAGAGCCCGCTGGCCAGGGTCGGCCCAGTTCACCAGCCAGAGCACAACCCGCGCATCGTCGTAGAGCCCCCGCGACAGCTCAGCCTCGCTGAGCCCGCTGGCGGCGAAGGCTCCGAGCACCTCGCCGCCACCGGTCGCAAAGCCGAGCTCGGTCGTGGCCTCGGCCGCCTCCAGCCCCGAGCGGGCCTGGAAGAGGATGCCGTCGAAGGCGAGATCGCGATCGTGATCGGTGAAGCCGAGCACGGCGCCGTCGCGCCGGGTCAGGCTCCAGCACCGGCAAAGCGTCGTCGCCTCGCCGGCAACATGCGCGGCGAGCGCGGAAGGGAGATTGCGCATGGAAAGGCCTCAGTCGGCGATTTCGACGATCGGAATCTTCGGGATGTCTCCGGCCTCGAAGGCCGAGAGGTCGACCTCGATCATGTCGAGGTCGAAGCGCACCGGCACATCGAAGGCGAAACCGGCGCTGACGAGCGCGCCCGCGGCCGGTGCATGGCCAACCGTGAAGGTCAGCAATCCCGTCGAATGATCGCAGCTGACGGCGCTGGGTTGCGCCTGCACAACGCCGTTCACAGCGACGAGCACCGAGCCAGGCACCGATTTGGTGATCCGCCTGACGTACGGCGCATGCAGGCCGCCATAGAGCTTGCCGAGCTGGAAGATGCGGGTCGTCCCGTCGCCGATGCCGATCTGCTGGTCGCCCGCAGCCGGCTGCGCCGAGGGCGCGCAGCTCTTCCAGTCGAGCCGGTCGCGCCAGCGGAAACCATAGAGCCGGCCGCGCCGCTCCTCGAAAAAGGCGACGATGCTCGCCAGCGCATCGAGTGCGGATCCCGAAGCCGGCATCGTAGCGCCGGCGCGAATGCGCCCAGCGGCTGTTGCGGATCTCCCGCCCGGAAGCCAGCGTCACCACCTGGGTCAGCCGCTCGGGACCGCCGCGGGCCCCGCGCGCGATCTCGATCGGAAAGCGCACTTCGTGGAAGCCGCTCATGCCGGCCCTCCTTTCAGCTTGGAATTGGGGCGCCGGGACCGGCCCGGCGCTGGCCTCAGAGCGCGCGGTTGCCGCGCGCCACCGCCCGCGCGATCGCGGCCGAGACCTGCGCCTCCGAGCGGCGGAAGCTCTCGGCATCAGGCGTCGAGACCTGAACGGTGATGTTCACCGGCCGGCGGCCTTCCCCGCCGCCGGCGCGGACGCCGAGCTTGCCGTCGGGGCCGCGCGAGAGCGGCAGGATCGCCTCCGCGCCGCGCTCGCCCATCAACCCGAGGCCGCGCCCCATGGCGAAGTAGGACGGAGCCGCGACGACGCCGCCATCGGCGAAGACCGAGACGGAAGGCGCCGCCGCGCCGCCGACCCCACCGGAGAAAAGGCCGCCCAGGCTCTTAAGCCCGGAGCCGAGCAGGCCCGAGAGACCGGACTGCAGCGGCTTCAGCGCCGATTTCAGCAGAGAGTCGCTGAGCGTCCGGCCGACGCTGCGCAGCACATCCTCGAAGCGCCGCCCCTCGACAACGCCCTTTACGAAGGCGCCGCTGATCGATTTGCCGAAGGCCTCGGAGGCCTTGGTCAGACCTTGCGTCAGGCTGGTCATGGCCTTGAGCCCGGACGTATCGAAGGACGAGGTTTCTTCATCCGACATGGCTTCGCCTTTTCTGAGCGGCGGGTCAGGCCTCAGCCGCCTCGCCGGAATCGTCGGGATGGTCGCGCATCAGGGCATCGAGAACGCCGCGCGCCGGCGCTTCACCGGCCGGGGCGGTGCGAAAGGCTTCGCTGGCGGCGATGATCTCGTGCGGGCTGGCGGTCCAGAACACGTCCGGCGGCCAGCCCAGGCGGCCGAGCCCGAATTCCATGACCTCGCGCCAGGGGAAGGGAGCGGCCGCCGGCGCGCCTATGGCACCGGCGGCGACGGAGGGCGCGCCGGCTCACCTTCGCCCGCCGGCGCGAAGGTCGCGTCGAGCAGGCCGATCGCAGCAGCTATGGCGCCGTTCAGTCCGCCGTCGAAGGCGAGCGCCGCCACCGCGTCCTCGGAGAGCGCGCCGCCGCCTCCGCGCAGGCCAGCCCCGAGGATGCGGATGATGTCGCGGGACGACAGCTTGCCGGTGGCGAAGCGCTCGCCCAGGGCCGGAAGACTGTCGACCGAGAATGCGCTCTCCAGCTCGGCGAGCGCACCCAGCGTCAGCCGCATGGGCAGCGCCCTGCCCTCGACCATCAGGGCGACCTCGCCCCGGTAGCGATTGACCATGCCGAGCCTCCTCAGGCGAGCGTGAAGAGGGGCTGACCGGCCGATTCCAGCGAGAGCTCGAAAGTGACCTCGGCGGCATGGTCGCCGCGATATTCCAGCGTCGAGATCTGGAACGAGCCGGTGATCACGCCGAAATCCGGCACGATCACCTGCCAGTCGCGGATCGTGCCGTCGAAGAAGATCTGCCGGACCAGCGCATCCGAGGCCTCGTCCTTGAAGATGCCGGCGCCGCTGATGCTGGCGCGCCGCATGCCGGCGCCCGCCAGCAATTCGCGCCAGCGCCCGGCCGACTCGGCATGGGTGACGTCGACCGCCTCGGCATTGAAGGCGATCTGCCGGGCGCGCAGCCCGGCGACGGTGACGAAGCTGCCGCCTGCGTCGGCCGCCTTGAGCAGCAGGTCCTTGCCTTTCTGGGCCGGCATCGGCTGTTCCTTTCCAGTGTTCTCAAATGGTTTCGGTGACGGCGCGGAAGCGCAGCGTCACAGTCGGAAGCTGGCTCCTGGCATCGCGGGCGAGCCGCGACGACAGCCAGCTCAGGTTGATCAGGCGATGCCCGCCGAGCCCGAGCGGCGCGCCGTTCAGGCTGGCGACGACAGCGGCTGCTGCCTCCAGTGCCTGGCGCGCCGACGCGCTTTCGCCGGCCCAGACGACGAGACCGAAGCGCTGCTCGCAGCCGGAATCGCTGCCGGTCGACCAGTCGTCGGCCTCGACCTCGCCATGGACGAGATAGACGCCCTTCGCGGCGCGCGGCGGCTCCTCATGGAGGCGGCCGGCGCCGATCAGGGCGGTCAGGCCCGCATCGGCGGCCAGATGCGCCTGAACGGCGCGGCGCAGGGAAAGAACCGCTCCGCTCATGGACGAACCTCCTCGGCCAGACAGACAAGGCGCCGCCGTCCGCCATCGGGGTCGGCGACGGCGCGGATCTCGAAGACCTGAGTGGCATCCCGCAGGCGCTGGCCGGCATCGACCCCCGCCCACCAGCGCAGGCTGATGCGATGGCTGAGCGCCTGCTCGGGGCGTCCGGCGCGCCAGCGCTCCTCGCCGGACAGCCATTCGACCTGCGCCCAGACCGCTGCGACAAGGGCATAGCCTCGCGTCTCGCCGCCTATCCCGTCGGGCGTGCCGACCGGGCGCTCGAGCAGCAGGCGGCGGCGCATCGTGCCGACCGGGCTTCGCATCGACCGTTCGCTCATCGCCGGCTCCGTCACAGCTTCAGGCGGCGATAGGGCGCGAGCAGCGCCGCAATCTCGGCCGGCAGATGCGTAGCATCGCGGCTGACAACGTCGCCGCGATGCTCGAACCAGCGGCAGGCCAGCCGCAGCACCGCCTGGCGCAGAGGCGCCGGCACCAGATCGCGCGTCGTCCCGAAGCCGGCGACGACATCGATCTCGATCGCCGCCCGGTCACGGCCCGGCACCGGCACGGTCCCGGAGACAGTGATGACAGGCGGATCCGTGCCCTCGATCAGGGCAAGCGAGGCCTGGGTCACGACTTGCGCGCCGCCCGCAGCGTCATAGACCCGCGCTGCGATGATGCGACCGACCGGCGAAAGCGGCAGGCGCAGCTCCCCACAGATCGGCCAGCGGTCGAGGACGAGGCGCCAGCTCTGGTCGATCAACATCCGGCCGGAGGCTGCCTCGACCATCAGGCGGGCGGCCGTGATCAGCGTCCCGAGCAACTCGTCCTCGTCGGACGCCAGGAGCCGCAGGAAATCCTTGGCCTCCGCCAGCGAGACCGGCTCGATCGCCGGCGGCGCGATGGCGAGCGGCATCATGGTGACCGAGATCATGCCCTCTCCCTTTCCGGGGTTTGAACGGAGCTGCCGATGCGCTATCCAGCGCCCTCCCAACAGGAGGGCGCCATGCGCGGCGGCACAGCGAAATGGTTTGCCGGACTGGCGGCTGCGGCGTCGGCGCTGCTCACGCTGCCGGCCTCAGCGGTCGTCGGCGGACGCGATGGCGGGCCGGAGGCGGGCTCCACCCTGATGGTCCTCAACGCGCGCGGCGGCGTCTGCACCGGTATCGTGCTCTCGCGACGCGCTATTCTCACCGCCGCGCACTGCGCCGACGGCCGAACCGATCTGCGCATCCATTGGCGGGAGGGCGGCGAGCCCGTCCTGATCGAACCGGCGGCGATCACGCTGCATCCGGAATTCAACGCGAAGGCCGTCGCGGCCAGGCAGCGCTCGATCGACCTCGCCCTGGTGCGCCTCGCAGCCCCGCTCCCGGCCCGCTTCTCAGCGGCCTCGCTGGTCGACGGACCGCTGCCGCGCGCCGGGACCGCGATCACACTCGCCGGCTACGGCGTCTCGCGCGAGGGCGAGGCGAAGACCACCGGCACCTATCGCTCCGCCGCGCTCGCGACCGTCGAGCCCTATGGCCCGGGCCGGATCCTGATCTGGGCCGCCGACCCAGCCGGCGGCGGCAAGCGGCCGGCTGCCGGCGCCTGCCAGGGCGATTCCGGCGGGCCGATCCTCGATAGCGAGGGCGGCATCGTCGCCGTCACCAGTTGGTCGACCGGTCCAACCGGCAAACAATGCGGCCTGCTCAGCCAGGGCGTTCTGGTCGCTCCGCAGCGCGGCTGGATCGACCGGACCCTGTCGGGTTGGGGCGAAAGCGTCGACTGGACAGCGAAACGCTAGGACGCAATGCAATTGACCGGAGCAGGATTTCGCTTGCCCCCGGCTCCGCCGGAGGCCGGCGCGACGAACGGGCACTGGACGGCGCCGCAGCAAACCATAAAGTAACGTCATGGCCGCAACGACATCGACCGCAAACCTTTTCGGCCGCCCGCTGACGGCGGCGCTCGTGCTGCTCACGGCAGCGCTGCAGGCTGCCCCGGCCGAAGCAGTGGTGGGCGGCGTGAAGTCGCGCTCGGCCGATGGCGTGCGAGCCTCGACCCTGCGGATCGAGACCAGCCGCGGCGAGCTTTGCTCGGGCGCCGTGATCTCGACCGAGCTGATCCTGACGGCGGCGCATTGCCTGATGACCGGCGGCTCGGTTCGCGTCATCAGCCTGGACCGCCGTTTCCGCAGCCGCACACACGCGGTCGCCGCCGTGCTGCCGCACCCGACCTTCGTGCCCGGGACGACGCCGCGCACCCAGCCGGGTGCCGACCTCGCCTTGATTCGCGTCGCCACCCCGCTTCCGGCCGATATCGAGCCGCTGACACTCGGCGGCGGCCTCTGGCAAGGCGAAACGGTGACCATGGCCGGCTTCGGCCTGGCCTCGGAGAACAACAAGCGCACCGCCCGAACCCTGCGCGAGGCGACGCTGGTCAACGCCGGCAACTACACCACCGCCAATACCGTCAAAGTTGCGGTCGACACCGAGAACCGCGGCGAGATCCCCGGCGCCGGCGCCTGCCGCGGCGATTCCGGCGGCCCGGTGTTGCGCGGTCCGCCGGGCTCGCGTGATCTCGTCGGCATCGTCTCCTGGTCGAGCGGGCCGCTCAGCTCGCGCGTCCGGCTGATCTGCGGCGGATTCACCGCGATCACGCCGATCAGCGAGCACCGCGCCTGGATCAGCGAAGCCAGCGCACGCCTGCTCAACTTCGGCGACGGGTCGCAGCAGGCTCGCGGCGAGGCGAGCCCGAGCGCCAGCTACAGCTGGTGGTTCGGCCGCTGAACCAAGGTTCCGCAGCCTCGCACCTCAGGCGGAGAACCTCAGCCCCTTGATCGCGGCGAAGTCCTGGACACCGCCGCCGACGCGCTTGGTCGTGTAGAACAGCACATGCGGCTTGGCGGAATAGGGATCGCGCAGAATGCGCACCCCGGCCCGGTCGACGACGAGATAGCCGCGGCGGAAATCACCGAAGGCAATCGAGACCGCATCGGTCGCGATGTTCGGCATGTCCTCGGCCTCGACGACCGGGAAACCGAGCAAAGTTGCCTGCGCCCCGGCCGCGGCCGGCGGCTGCCAGAGATACTGGCCGGTCGAGTCCTTGAACTTGCGCACAGCGGCCTGCGTCTTGCGGTTCATCAGGAAGCTGGCGTTCTGGCGGTAGCCGGCCTTCAGCGCATAGACGAGATCGACCAGGATGTCGGCCGGATTCGAGGCGGCGAAGGCGCCGACGACGCCGGTTTTCAGCGTGCCGATATTGCCCCAGCTCCAACTGGCATCGACGACGGTCGGATAGGCAAGGAAGCCCTTGGGCTTGTCGACGCCATCGCCATTGACGAAGGCCGCGCCCTCCTGCTCGGCGAAGGCGCTCTCGACCTCCTCGGCGATCCACTGGTCGATATCGACGATCGCATCGTCGAGCAGGGTCTGGGTCGCCGCCGGCATGGCGTAAAGCTCCATCGCCGGGAAAGAGAGTTCGGCCAGCGCCGGCGTGCCGGTCTGCGGACGCGCCGCCGTCTCCGCCACCCAGCCCGAGGCCGGGCCCGTGGTCGAGAACGCCTTCTTGTAGGTGCCGGAGGAAATGGTGCGCACCGTCGCCAGCGAACGGATCGGCGAGACAGCGGACAGGCGGCGCAGGATTTCGCTCTCGACGGTCGAGGGCGCGAGATAGCCGCCGTCGGGTCCCGACCCGGCGGACAACGCCTTGCCCTCGAGCTGCTTCAGCCCGGCCGCTTCGCCATGGCGGACATAAGAGGCGAAGGCCGCCTTGTGCTCGGCCACCGCCGGGTCCCGCTCCTCGCCCACACCG
>NZ_JAWDID010000068.1:0-29192 GCF_032464875.1 Allobosea rubneri | reverse complement strand
GAAGGCCGTCCTCCGAGCTCGGGCCGAACGCAGCATCTCCGCCCGTTGGGACGCCGTCGGCGCCATCGTCGGACTCTTCTCACCCGACGAGTGCGCCAACTACTTCAAAGCCGCCGGATGAACCGGATTAAACCGGAAACGCTCTAGAGGTAGGTGGGTGCGCTCTGATAGGAAGGAGGCTGGTCTATGTCGTCCTGAAAGCGCACGAGCTGCGGATGAACGCCAACTTTTCTCAAGACCTAGCCGACCTGAAGAGCAGCTATGAGCACTCCGCTCTGGCAGTCGCGCCAAAGCCTTGCGTGATAGCGATTGAGGATACCTGCACGAGCTTCACGAAGGAGTTCTCACGGCACCGGGATAGGTCGTTCCTCGAATATGCGAAAGATGCGACCGACGTGCTCGTTTCCAACGCGAACCATTTCTTCGAAGGCGAGTTCCCGCCCATCGATAATCAAGAAGTAGTCGACGAGTTATCTCCGGTTTATTCGATCCAATTTTACAGTGGAACCATGGCGTTCAAGTTAAACCCTTCGCTCGCAAAGCGCCCTGAACTCATCTGGAACAAGCCGCTCCATCCCGAAGTGGCCGAGCATGATTTCCGCTATGACGGCGTCAGCGAAGCAACCGTCGTCTGGCCGACCCCCAATCTGAAGGAAGTTGTCACGGTACGAGGCGGCCGCGGCTGAGCCGGAACGGCCACTCACGGCTCGGTGCTCAGACAATTGGTCGCAGTTCTGCGATAAGCTCGTCCACGGTCGGCTGCGGGCGCGTGCCGACCTCGAGCTTCCCCACCTTGACATAGACAAGGTCCAGACTGCGGAACCCCAGACGAACAGAGCCTGCCCCTCGGCTGCGAAGACCGGATTGGGGTCGTCACGGTAGCCGACTGCTGTATGGATGCTGTCGTAGCTGCGCAGCTTCGCTGTCTGGTCGAGATGCTCCTGAATGGCGCGGCTGTAGTCGCCGATCGTCGGCGGAGGCGGGACCGAAGCGCGCAAGGCGTCACTATCAGCCGCGCTGAGTTCCACGAGCACGCTGTTGACAACGGCTTTAGCCATCAGTGGTACCTCGCACGACCTCTAGCTGTTCCCCCTCACCATGCAGATCTTGGCAAAGATCCCGACCGAGCAGCGCCTCGGCGCGTTGATCACCGACGAGACGGCCGGCCGGTCCTATGCCGAGTTTGCCTATGCCCGCGATTGGCGCGAGATCGCCAGAATGGCGGACATTCCCGACGCGGTCTGGAACAGCGATGCCAGGGCCGCCGCTAACGACGCCGAGGTCGACCTCCACACGATCCGCGGCGCCGTCGGGCATACACAGATTTCGGCGACGTCCGATACTCGCGCGGGCCGATAGGAAAGAGCCGGACGGTAGCCAAAAGCGCGCATCGCCGGCTGCGGCGGCGACAATAGCCGCTGATCACGCTTGGAGAACGCGATAGGAAGCACGAATTTAGCGGCAGATCGCCACAACAAGCTGAGCTTCAAAGAAAATTGGAGCGGGCGATCGGGATCGAACCGACGACATTCAGCTTGGGAAGCTGACGTTCTACCACTGAACTACGCCCGCGCGCCGATCGATATAGCCGGGTGGTGGCCGGCCCTGCAAGCCGGCCTGCGCAAGATTTCGCGGAAATCGAACGGCGCCGCGGCAGTCGCCCTACGCGGCGCCGTCAAAGGGCTTACCAGCAGCCGTAATAGCCGCAGCCATAGCCGTAATAGCGCGAGCGCGACGAGGCGGCGATGACCGCGCCGCCGACCGCGCCGGCGACGACGCCGGCCGCGACCGCGTTGCTCGCCTGGGCATTGGAGCGGCGGAAGCTCTGGAAGACGTCGCTGCGGCAGCGCTCGAAGGCGCGCGTGCCGGGACGATGGCCGGCATCGAGGCAGACGGTGTCGGCTTCAGCCGCCGATTGCTCGACGGTCTGGCAGCCGGCGAGACCGGCCGCGAGGACGCCGGCGATGATGAGCGCGCGCATGAAAAATCCTTCCTTTTCAAATAGATGGCCACGAAGCCATGGAGCGGACAGACGTCGAGTACGCCCCCGCCGGTGACACGGACATGAACGCGCCGCCGATCGCTGACCGACGTCGCAGGCGGTACTTGGCGCCATTTGACACGAAATCGCCATTTTGTCGCAAGGATGCTTGCCGATCAGGCAAGCGATCGGGATTCGCAGCTAACAAACGATTGGCAGGTCACGCAGCGAAGCAGCCGATTTCGGCCCAGATCGCCGCGTCCTGCCGGACACAAACTGGCGATCCATCTCTTTGTCGAAGCATCGAATTCCTCCGAAAAGTGGTGTCCACTTTTCGGTCTGATGCTCTAGCCCATTGCCTTATCGCATTTTCTTCACGCGAACCGGTACCCACTTCGCTCGAAAACGCTCTAGCTGCGGAAGTGCTTGGAGAGCTTCAGGGCCTGGCCCTGATAGTTCGAGGTGCCGATCTCGCCATAGAGCGCGTCCGGCTCGGCCGCCATCTTCTCGAAGGCGAGGCGGCCGACGACCTGCCCGTCCTCCAGGACGAAGGGCACCTCATGGCTGCGCACCTCGAGCACGCCGCGGCTGCCAGGCGCACCATCGGCACCGACGCCGAAGCCGGGATCGAAGAAGCCGGCATAATGCACCCGGAACTCGCCCATGCTCGGATCGATCGGCGCCATCTCGGCAGCGAAGCCCGCCGGAATGTGCAGGCGCTCCTTCGAGGCGAGGATGTAGAACTGGTGGGGGTCGAGGATCAGGCGCTTGCGGCCCCTGGTGTAGAGCGGCGTCCAGAAATCCTCGACGGCATACTGGCCGACGCGGTCGACATCGATCACATCGGTGAAGCGCTGCGCCTGGTAGCCGATGATCTCGTCGTCGCTGGCGCCGGCGAGATGGATACGGAAGACGAGGCCGTTGCGGATCGTCGCCGGCCCGTCGACCAGCGGCGTGCGCTCATGGACGAGGCGCAGATCCCGGTCCGAGACCCGGAAGCCCGAAGCCTCCTCCTGGCCGCCGCCACGCCGGCGGAAGCGAAGCTGGTTGAGCCGGCTGCCCTTGCGCACCTTGATCGAGAAGCTCGATGGCGAGATCTCGGCGTAGAGCTTGCCGGAATAGCCGCCGGCGACGCTGTCGAAGACCTCGCTGCGATCGGCGATCAGGCGCGTGAAGACGTCGAGACGCCCGGTCGAGCTCTTCGGATTGGCGAAGGCCGAGATCGTCGCCGGCAGGTCGGCCAGCGACTCCATCAGCTCGACGACGTAGACGCAGTTCTTCTCGAGAATGGCGCCGTGCTCGAGCGAGACCTCATCCTGTGCGAGATCCTCGAGGACCTGCTCGACGCTCTTGTTCAGCCCGGGCAGGAAACTGGCGCGAACGCGATAGGCCTTGTCGCCGAGGCGCAGATCGAGGCTCGCCGGCTGGTACTGACTCTCGTCGATCGCCCCCGAGCTCGAGCGCACCATGCCGCGGCTGACGAGGGTGCGTATATCCTGGCGCGGCAGCACGCCGGACTTGCCGCTGAGCGAGGCGGAGGCCGGCTCCGCGAGCTCGGTCGGCAGGTCGGAGGATGTCACCATTGGATCAGAACCTCTAAACAGGCGGCGATCATACAGCAAGCCCGCCACCTTCGCGCCTGCGAGACCGTTTTCGCGCCAGTTGTCCACGCCGGAAACGCGCCGGCGCACGCCCGTGCCCAAGCTTCGCGCTTGAGCCCGAAGCCGGCTCCGGGGCATAACGGCTGAACGACATCCGCCGGGAGAAGACCGCGCCTGCGGGCACGGAGCCTCAGATCATGTACCAGGCCGAAACCCATGGCGTGCGGGTCACCGTCTCGCCGAAATTCATGGAGGCCGAGTCGACGCCGGAGCAGGGCCGGTACTTCTGGGCCTATACGATCGAGATCGTGAACCTCTCCGATCGCACCATGCAGCTGATGACGCGGCACTGGGTGATCACCGATGGCCGCGGCGAGGTCCACGAGGTCCGCGGCGAAGGCGTCGTCGGCAAGCAGCCGGTCCTGCAACCCGGCGAGAGCTTCAGCTACACCTCCGGCTGCCCGCTGATGACGCCCGACGGCAGCATGAGCGGCTCCTACGCCATGCTCGGCGAAGACGGCGCGGCCTTCGAGGTCGAAGTGCCGCTGTTTCCACTCGATTCACCTTATGTGAAGAAGGTCCTGCATTGAACGCCTCCGCACGTCCGACCGGGCAGCGCTACCAGCCGCTCGACATGCTCGCCCGGCTCGTCGCCTTCGACACGGTCAGCCACAAATCCAACCTGCCGCTGATCGACTTCGTCGAGGATTACCTTGCCGGCTGGGGCGTTGCCTCGACCCGTTTCCCCAATGCCACCGGCGACAAGGCGGCGCTGTTCGCGACGATCGGCCCGCAGGATCGCGGCGGCGTGCTGCTCTCCGGCCATACCGATGTGGTGCCGGTCGAGGGCCAGGCCTGGTCGCGCGACCCATTCACGCTGCATGTCGAGAACGGCCGGGCCTATGGTCGCGGCGCCGTCGACATGAAGGGCTTCGTCGCGCTGGCGCTTGCGCTCGTGCCGGACTTCCTGGCGGCGGATCTGAAGACGCCGATCCACCTGTTCTTCTCTTATGACGAGGAGGTCACCTGCCTCGGCGTGGTCGACGGCATCGCCGAGATGGGCAAGAGCCTGCCGCGGCCGCGCGCCGTCCTCGTCGGCGAGCCGACCTCGCTCGACATCGCCGACGCGCATAAGGGCATCCGCACCTTCTTCACCAAGGTCACCGGGTTCGCAGCGCATTCCTCGAAGCCGCATCTCGGCGCCAGCGCCGTGCATGCCGGCACGCGGCTGGCAGCCGAGCTGGTCCGGCTCGCCGATGAACGCGAGACGCAGATCGACGCAAGCGGCCGGTTCGACCCGCCCTATGACACCATCCATGTCGGCAAGTTCCAGGGCGGCATCGCCCGCAACATCCTGGCCGATCGCTGCGATCTGTCCTGGGAGGTCCGCACTCTGCCGGGCTCCGATCCGGAAGACGTGCCCGCCCGCTTCGCCGCTCTGTCGCAGGAGGTACTCGCCCGGATGCGGAAGACCGCTCCGAGCGCCGCGATCGAGACGGTGATGAGCTCGGACGTTCCCGGCCTCGCCCCCGATCCCGGCTCCGAGGCCGAGACGCTGGCGATGCGGCTCGCCGGCCGCAACAGCACCATCGCCGTGGCCTATGCCACCGAAGCCGGCCATTTCCAGCGCGCCGGCCTGCCGACCGTGGTCTGCGGGCCGGGCTCGATCGACCAGGCGCATCAGCCGGACGAGTACATCACGCTGGAGCAGTTTTCTGCCGGCGAGGTCTTCATGCGGCGGCTGATGGAGCAGTGCCGGGCATAGATCCCGCCTTCGACGAAATGAGCGCGGAGAACCCTCTCCTTCCAGGAGAGGGTTCTCCGCAGATTCACTCTCCCGCCGAAATCTCCGCCTCGACCTCGGCCGGGTCGAAACCGTAGCGCCGCGAGCAGAACTCGCAGGTGACGGCCAGCGAGCCGTCATCGGCGATCATCGCCTTGCGATCCTCGGGCGGGAAGCCGCGCAGCATGCCGAGCACGCGCTCGCGCGAGCAGCGGCAGGCGTCATGCACGAGAACCGGCTCGAAGACATGGGCGCCGCGCTCGTGGAACAGCCGGTATAGCAGACGCTCGCTCTCCAGCGTCGGGTCGAGCAGCTCATGGTCCTCGATGGTGCCGACCAGCGAGCGGGTCTCGGCCCAGGCATCGTCGGCGATGCCGTCATTATCCTCGCTCGCCAGGATCTCATGCCCTTCCGGCGCGTCGCCGGGGTGCAGGTCGGCGGCACGCATCCGGTCCGGCGAGTTCGGCATGAACTGCACGATCAGCCCGCCGGCGCGCCAGGCGAGGCCGCCGCCGGTCAACACTGTGCCGACGCCGAGGCGGATGCGGCTCGGGATCTGCTCGGACTGGCGGAAATACTGGTGCCCGGCCTCTTCAAGGCTCTGGCCGTCGAGGGCGACGACGCCCTGATAGCGCGTCGCTTCCGAGCCCTGGTCGACGGTCATGGCGAGATGGCCGCGGCCGAGCAGTTCGCCGGTCGAGAGCGCATCGGCGTCGATCGCCTGCGCCAGGCGGTCGGCATCGTAATGCGCCATGGCGCGGTAGTTGTCGGGTGCGTTGAAGTCGACGACCAGCATCGAGATCGGCCCGTCGCTCTTGG
The DNA here is from genome assembly GCF_032464875.1 of Allobosea rubneri. Lineage (NCBI taxonomy): Bacteria > Pseudomonadati > Pseudomonadota > Alphaproteobacteria > Hyphomicrobiales > Alloboseaceae > Allobosea > Allobosea rubneri. The sequence continues at coordinate 23,008 of NZ_JAWDID010000068.1, read as the reverse complement.
TCTGGAGCTGGAACCGGCCCTCGGACTTCAGCGTGGTGCCGAGCATCACGGTGAGCGCCGCCGCCTCGCCGAGCACGCGCGCGACGGGCTCAGGATAGCGATGGCGCTCGAGGATCTGGTCGAGCGAGGCGCCGAGCCTGACGACGCGGCCGCGAATGTCGAGCGCCGGCACCGCGAAGGGCAGGACCCTGTCGTCGGGCGCCGGGGCGCCGATCGGATCGTTCTCCGCCATCAGGCCGCCACCGCGCCGAAGCACCAGGCCAGGATGCCCTTCTGGGCATGCAGCCGGTTCTCGGCCTCGTCGAAGACAGCCGATTGCGGCCCGTCCATCACCGCGTCGGTGACTTCCTCACCGCGCGATGCCGGCAGGCAGTGCATGAAGATCGCGTCCTTCTCGGCGCGGCCGAGCAGGCGCTCGTCGACCTGGAAGGGACGCAGCAGGTTGTGGCGGGTGCCCTCCTCGTCGCCCATCGAGACCCAGCAATCGGTGATGACGCAGTCGGCGCCTTCGACGGCGGCCTCCGGCCGCGTCGTCAGGGAGAGCTTGGCACCCTGCTTGCGGGCCCAGTCGATCAGCGCCGGCGGCGGCGCCAGCTCTTCCGGCGTCGCGATGGCGAGCTCGAAATCGAGCCGGCCGGCGGCATGCACCCAGGAAGTCAGGACGTTGTTGGTGTCGCCGGTCCAGGCGATGCGCTTGCCCTTGATCGGCCCCTTGCGCTCCTCGAAGGTCATGACGTCGGCCATGACCTGGCAGGGATGCTGGCGCTTGGTCAGGCCGTTGATCACCGGGACGGTTGCGTATTTCGCCATCTCGACCACGGAATCATGGTCGAGCATGCGGATCATGATGGCGTCGACATAGCGCGACAGCACGCGGGCGGTGTCGGCAATGGTCTCGCGCTCGCCGAGCTCGATCTCCTGACCGGTCACCATCATCGGAGAACCGCCGAGCTCACGAATGCCGACATCGAAGGAGACGCGGGTGCGCAGCGACGGCTGCTCGAAGATCATCGCGATGACCTTGCCCTCGAGCAGGCGATCGCCGGCAGCGGCGGGGGTACGCCGGCGGGTCTTGATCTCCTCGCCCGCCTTGAGAATGGCCCGGAGTTCCCCGGCGGAAAAATCCGAGAGATCGAGAAAGTGACGCACTGGAGTCCCCATGCTCATTCCGCCGCCGGCCGGGCCAGCGTCGCCTCGACGGCGCTGGCCGCCTTGTCGAGCCGGGCGAGCGCCTCGGAGACCTCCGCGTCGCCGATGATTAGCGGCGGCAGCAGGCGCACGACATTGTCGCCGGCGGCGACGACGAGAAGACCGGCGGCCCGCGCCTCGGCGACGAAATCGGTGTTCGGGGTGCGCAGCTTCAGACCGAGCATCAGACCCTGGCCGCGAATCTCCTCGATCACGTCGGGATGCTTGTCCTTGAGCTCGGCCAGCGACTGCTTCAGCCGCAGGCTGACCTGGGCGACGCGCTCGATGAAGCCGGGCTCGAGGATGACGTCGAGCACAGCATTGCCGACCGCCATGGCCAGCGGATTGCCGCCGAAGGTCGTGCCATGCGTGCCGAGAACCATGCCGGCCGCGGCCGCCTCGGTGGCGAGGCAGGCGCCCATCGGGAAGCCCCCGCCAATGCCCTTGGCGATCGCCATGATGTCTGGCGCGACGCCGTTATGCTCATAGGCGAAGAATTTTCCGGTGCGGCCGACGCCGGTCTGAATCTCGTCGAAGATCAGGAGCAGGCCGTGCTCGTCGCAGAGCTCGCGCAGCAGCTTGAGGAAGCGCATCGGCACCGAGCGCAGGCCGCCCTCGCCCTGGATCGGCTCGATCATCAGCGCGGCCGTCTCCGGCGTGATCGCGGCCCGCAGCGCCTTCTCGTCATCGAAGGGCACCTGGTCGAAGCCGTCGACCTTGGGGCCGAAGCCGTCGATGTACTTCTGCTGACCGCCGGCGGCGATGGTCGCCAGCGTGCGGCCATGGAAGGCGCCTTCGAAGGTGACGATGCGGTAGCGCTCGGGGTGGCCCTGCGCCGCATGATATTTGCGCGCCATCTTGATCGCGCACTCGTTCGCCTCGGCGCCCGAATTGGTGAAGAAGACGCGTTCGGCGAAGGTCGCCTCGCAGAGCCGGCGGGCGAGCTTCTCGCCATCCGGCATGCTGTACAGGTTGGAGGTGTGCCAGATGCGCTGGGCCTGCTCGGTCAGCGCCTTGACCAGATGCGGATGGGCGTGGCCGAGCGCATTGACGGCGATGCCGGCGCCGAAATCGAGATAGCGCTGGCCGTCGGCAGTGATCGCCCAGGCGCCTTCGCCGCGCTCGAAGGCGACAGGTGCGCGCGCATAGGTCGGCAGCAGAACAGAGGAATTGGCGGAAACGGAAGCGGAGCTCATGGAGCGAGGTCCTCGCGACGGAACTTAACGGAAAGCGCTGGGCGCCGGGGTGTGAAGCGGTAGTTCGGGGCCCGGCGGCAATCTGCCAGCACGATGCGACCCCGCGGCGACGTTATCGTCGCAGGCCTTTCCCGTTTTCTCGTCGCGCCGTCAGCCGCATCGCTCGAAAGTCCGGATCGCTCAAAACATAAGCGCCGCCCCAAGGGCGGCCGCATTGAGAAGACTATGCAAAAGCGGTCCGGCACTGTCAATTCCGGCCGGGCGCCGCAGCGTTGCCAAATAGACTCACCCGGCTGCGGGATCGAAGGTTTGTCTGGGGAAAAGCCGATTTCCGATTCGACGACTCTTGTGGGCGAGTCAAGCCATCTTGTATGGTCCCCTTTGTCAGATACGACATCTCGTGCGGCGTCTCCAGTATCGTCAGTTCCGAGCGTAGCGGTTTCCGTTCTCCGACGGACGCTGCCGATATCGGATTCCGCCATGATCTTTCCCTATGCCTCGCCCGCTATCGGCAAGGCATGACGAAGACAGGTGAAATCGATGAGCGAAGCTGGAGCCTGGACCGACGAACGCGTCGAACTGCTCAAGAAGCTCTGGAATGACGGGCTGAGCGCCAGCCAGATCGCCGGCGAACTCGGCAACGTCACCCGCAATGCTGTCATCGGCAAGGTCCACCGTCTCGGCCTTTCGGGCCGCGCCAAGAATCCCGGCTCGGCCGCGCCGCGCCCGCGCAAGCCCGCCACCCGTCCGCCGGCGCATCCGATGGCCAGCCCGGCTGCGGGCGGTGGCGGCATGACCCGCGGCAACACCGCGCTCGCCCCGCAATTCGTCCCGGAGATCGAGGCGGAGCCGGAAGCCGAGCACGTCCCGGCGCCCGCCGAGGAGGTGGTGATCCCGTTCTCCGAGCGCGTCACCATCATGGACCTGCGCGAGTATATGTGCCGCTGGCCGATGGGCGACCCGACCTCGCCTGAGTTCCGCTTCTGCGGCGGCCGCTCGCTGACCGGCATGCCCTATTGCGGCTATCACGCCCGCATCGCCTACCAGCCGGCAACGGATCGGCGCCGCGACCGCAAGGTGCGCGCCTGATCCGGCAGGAACCGATCGAGCCATCAAAGCCGGCCTTCGGGCCGGCTTTTCTATTGGTGGGAGAGACGCCGATGCGCACCGACGAAACCGCGGGCCCTGTCGAATATGCCTGCGCCCTGCCGATCCGGGGCGGACGCGTACTGCTCGGGCTGAGGGCATCGCATCGCCGGAACCGGCCATCCTGCTGGGACACGATCGGCGGGCATGTCGAGCCCGGCGAAACGGCCGATCAGGCCCTGATCCGCGAATTGCAGGAGGAGATCGGCATCACGCCGACCACATTCGCGCACTTCACCACGATCGAGACGACGGAGAGCGACGGCGTCTCGCCGGCCCTGTGGCATCTGTTCAGCGTCACAGGCTGGGATGGCGGCGATCCGGCTATCGCCAATGACGAGCATAGCGAGATCCGCTGGTTCGCCTTCGCCGATGCCCGCGCTCTGTCGCCGCTGGCCTCTGAAGCCTACCGCCCGGTCTTTGCCCGGCTGGCCGAAGCGCCATGACCGGTTTCGCGATCTATCTCGGCGCCGCCTTGGCCGAAATCGCCGGCTGCTTCTCGTTCTGGGCCTGGCTCAAGCTCGGCAAATCGGCCTGGTGGCTGTTGCCGGGGCTCCTCGCCCTGGCGCTCTTCGCCTGGCTCCTGACGCTGATCGACAGCGCCGCCGCCGGGCGCGCCTTTGCCGCCTATGGCGGGATCTACATCGTCGCGTCACTGGGTTGGATGTGGCTGGTCGAGAAGGTCCCGCCGGATCGCTTCGATCTGGCTGGGGCGGTGCTGTGTCTCGCGGGCGCGGCGGTGATTGTCGCCGCGCCGCGCTGAAGCCTCAGCCGCGGGCGAAGGTCTCGTCGAAGGCGTAGCCGGCACCGCGCACGGTGCGCAGCGGGTCCTTGGCGTCGTCGGGGGTGATCGCCTTGCGCAGGCGCCCGACATGCACGTCGACGGTGCGCTCGTCGATATAGACGTCGCGCCCCCAGACGGCGTCGAGCAGCTGGGCCCGCGAATAGACCCGGCCCGGGGCCTGCATCAGGAATTCGAGCAGGCGGAACTCGGTCGGGCCGAGATGCAGCTCGGCGCCGCCGCGGCGCACCCGCCGCGTCGTCCGATCGAGCTCGAGATCGCCGGCGGTCAGCATGCCGACGACATGGCCGGGCTTGACCCGGCGCAGCAGCGCCTGGATGCGGGCGATCAGCTCCGGCAGCGAGAACGGCTTGACGACATAATCGTCGGCGCCGGTGGCGAGGCCGCGCACCCGCTCGGTCTCCTCGCCGCGCGCCGTCAGCATGATGATCGGCACGCGCTCGGTGTCGCGGCGGGCGCGCAGGCGCCGGCAGAGCTCGATGCCGGAAAGGCCGGGCAACATCCAGTCGAGCAGGACGAGATCGGGCGTATGATCGCGCAGATGCAGCTCGGCGTCGTCGCCGCGCGCGACGCTGTCGACCTCGAAGCCCTCGGCTTCGAGATTATAGCGGAGCAGCAGGGTCAGCGGCTCTTCGTCCTCAACGATCAGGATGCGTGCAGGCATGTCCGGCCTCCGCTCAGGCGCCCGTCCGCTCAGCCATTGGCTGCGGGCAGGTCGACCAGGATGTTGGTGGTGTCGAGCTTGGGACGGCTCTCCTCCACCGACTGGCCGGTGATCAGGTAATGGATCGTCTCGGCGATGTTGGTGGTGTGGTCGCCGATGCGCTCGACGTTCTTGGCGCAGAACAGGAGATGCGTGCAGAAGGTGATGTTGCGCGGATCTTCCATCATATAGGTCAGGAGCTCGCGGAAGAGCGAGGTGTAGAGCGCGTCGATCTCGTCGTCGCGGCGCCAGACCTCCATCGCCTTCTGCTCGTTGCTGGCGGCATAGGCGTCGAGCACGTCCTTGAGCTGAGCCTGCACCAGGCGGCTCATATGCTCGAGCCCGACCACGGCGCGGTGCGGCGGCGAGAACTGGCCGGAGATCGCGACGGCGCGCTTGGCGATGTTCTTGGCGAGATCGCCGACGCGCTCGATGTCGGCGGCGATGCGGATCGCCGAGATCAGCTCGCGCAGATCGTTGGCGAGCGGCTGACGGCGGGCGATGGTCAGCACCGCCTTTTCCTCGACATCGCGCTGGAGGTTGTCGAGCCGCTGGTCGGCCGTGATCACCTTCTGCGCCAGCGCGGTGTCGCGGCGCACCAGCGCCACGGTGGAATCGCCGAGCATGCGCTCGGACATGCCGCCCATCTCGGCCAGGCTGCGGCGCAGCCCTTCGAGGTCGGCATCATAGGAACGGACGATATGATCGGACATCGGGGCGGATCCTGTGGCGGGAGCGAGCGGACTTGCGGGCGTCAGCCAAAGCGGCCGGTGACGTAGTCCTGCGTCTGCTTCTTGTTGGGGTTCATGAAGATGGTGTTGGTCGCGTCGAACTCGACGACCTCGCCGAGATACATGAAGGCGGTGTACTGCGAGACGCGCGCCGCCTGCTGCATGTTGTGGGTGACGATGACGATGGTGAAGTCGCTCTTCAGCTGCTCCAGCAGATCCTCGATCTTACCGGTCGAGATCGGATCGAGCGCCGAGGTCGGTTCGTCGAACAGGATGACCTCGGGCTTCTGGGCGATGGTGCGGGCGATGCAGAGGCGCTGCTGCTGGCCGCCGGAGAGGCCCATGCCGGAGCTCTTCAGCTTGTCCTTGACCTCGTCCCAGAGAGCGGAGCGGCGCAGCGCACCCTCGACGCGGTCGTCGAGCTCCGACTTCGGCGGCTTCTCGTAGAGGCGGATGCCGAAGGCGACATTGTCGTAGATCGACATCGGGAAGGGCGTCGGCTTCTGGAAGACCATGCCGATGCGCGAGCGCAGCTCGTTGACGTCGACATCGTTGGAGATGACGTTGCGGCCGTCGAGCAGCACCTCGCCGGTGGCGCGCTGCTCCGGATAGAGCGAGTAGATCCGGTTGAAGATGCGCAGCAGGGTCGACTTGCCGCAGCCGGAGGGGCCGATCAGCGCGGTGACGTGGCGGTCACGGAAGCTGAGATTGACGTTCTTCAGCGCCTTGTGCTCGCCATAGTAGAAATCGAGGTTCTTCACCGCGATCCGGATCGGCGCCTGGGCGTCGAGGACCTGCGGGCTGAGTTCCAGGGTCGAGAGCATCGACATGTTCCTTCCGATCGGACGTGGTGCTCACTTGCCGCCGCGCACGATGCGCCGGGCGATAAGCGAGAGCAAAAGGATCGAGACGGTGATGATCAGCGAACCGGCCCAGGCGAGCTGCTGCCAGTTCTCGTAAGGAGCCGAGGCGAACTGATAGATCGTCACGGGCAGGTTGGAGACGCCGCCGACCAGCGTCGGCGAGAACCAGAAATTGTTGTTCAGCGCGGTGAAGAGCAGCGGCGCGGTCTCGCCGGCAATGCGGGCCAGCGCCAGCAGGATGCCGGTGACCATGCCGGACTTCGCGGCCCGCCAGGTGATCGCGGTGATGACCACCGAGGGCGGGGCGCCGAGGGCCGAGCCGGCTTCGCGCAGCGGCGCCGGGACGAGGCGGAGCATGTCCTCGGTGGTGCGCACGATGACCGGGATCGCGATGATGCCGAGCGCGACGCCGCCCGCCCAGCCGGAATAGCCGCGGAAGGGCTCGACCAGGATGACGTAGACGAACAGGCCGATCAGGATCGAGGGCGCCGAGAGCAGGATGTCGTTGATGAAGCGGATCAGGTTGGCGAGCTTCGAGCCGCGGCCGTATTCGGCGAGATAGGTGCCGGCGAGCACGCCGATCGGCGTCGCCAGCGCGATGCCGAGGAAGGTCAGCACGGCCGAGCCGACAATGGCGTTGGCGAGGCCGCCGCCCTCGGAGCCGGGACCGGGCGTGATCTGCGTGAAGGTGCCGGCCGAGAGGCCGCCAATGCCCTTCACCACCAGCATGCCGAGGATCCAGAACAGCACGGTGATGGCGACGAGGGTGAACGCCGTGGCGATGATCTTCATCAGCCGGTCGGCATTGCGGCGCGCCGGGCGCACGCGGCCCCACGGGACTTCGGGGGTCATCACCATCGCAGGCGCGGCGGAGGCGGAAGGAGGCGTCGAGTTCATGGCTTGCGCTTCCTCAGAACGACTTGACGCGCGCGACCAGGATGCGCGCGATGACGAGGACGACGAAGGTGACGAAGAACAGGATGCAGCCGAGCGCGATCAGCGCGTGGAGCTGAAGGCCGAGCGCCTCGTTGAACTCGTTGGCGATGCGCGAGGCGATGGTCGAGCCGGGGTCCATCACCGAGGCCGAGAGCCGGTTGGCGTTGCCGACGACGAAGGTCACCGCCATGGTCTCGCCAAGCGCGCGGCCGAGGCCGAGCATGATCGCGCCGATGATCGAGACGCCGGCCTGCGGCACCAGCACGTGGCGGACGACCTCCCAGGTCGTCGCGCCGATGCCGTAGGCGCTCTCGCGCAGCACCGAGGGGATCTGCTCGAGCATGTCGCGGGTGATCGAGGCGATGAACGGGATGATCATGAACGCCAGGATGATGCCGGCGGTCAGGATGCCGAGGCCCGAGGGCGAGCGCGAGTACAGGATGGTGCCGACGATCGGCATGCCCTCGACGATGTTCGAGAGCGGGATCTGCACATAGGCCGCAAAGAGCGGCACGAAGACGAAGAGCCCCCACATGCCGTAGATGATCGAGGGCACGGCGGCGAGCAGCTCGATCGCGGTCGAGACCGGCCGCTTGAACCAGGGCGGAGCGAGCTGGGTCAGGAAGACGGCGATGCCGAGCGAGAGCGGCACGCCGACGACGAGGGCGATCAGCGCGGTCGACAAGGTGCCGACGATCGCCGGGAAGGCGCCGTACTGATCGTTCTGGGTGTCCCAGACGCTCGAGGTCAGGAAGCTGAAGCCGAATTCGCGGAAGGCCGGCCAGCCGCCGGCCACCATGGCGCCGATGATCCCGGCGAGCAGGACCAGCACGAACAGCGCCGCCAGGAAGCTGGCATTGCGGAAGACGAGGTCGAAGGTGCCTTTCGGGGTCCTGCGGATGGCGGGCAATCCCGATGCCATCTGGTCAGTCACGGCAGCCATCGAAGAAACTCCGGTCGGTTTCAGGCGGGTCGAAGGGGCCGGAACCGGCCCCTTCCTTTAGCGTGGTCGCAGGGCGATCAGAAGATCGGCTTGCCGGCCGGGTCGGTGACGCCCTTCCAGGCGTTGCGGACCTGGTCCTTGACGTTCGCCGGCAGCGGCACGTAGTCGAGGTCGAGCGCCAGCTGGTCGCCGCTCTTGTAGGCCCAGTCGACGAACTTCAGCGCCGCCTGGGTCTCTTCCGGCTTCTCCGGCTTGGCATGGATCAGCAGGAAGGTGGCGGAGGTGATCGGCCAGGCCTGCGCGCCCTTCTGGTTGTTCAGCGAGATGCCGAAGCCGGGAGCCTCGTTCCAGTTGGCATTGGCGGCGGCAGCCTGGAAGGACTTGTCGTCCGGAGCCGGGAAGTTGCCCTCGGCGTTCTGGACGAGCGCATGGGCGAGCTTGTTCTGCTTGGCGTAGGCGTACTCGACATAGCCGATCGAGTTGGCGACCTGCTTGACCGAGGCGGAGACGCCCTCATTGCCCTTGCCGCCGATGCCGACCGGCCACTGCACGGCGGTGTTGGTGCCGATCTTCGACTTCCACTCCGGCGAGACACGCGAGAGATAATCGGTCCAGACGAAGGTCGTGCCCGAGCCGTCGGAGCGGTAGACCGGGCTGATATTGGCCTCGGGCAGGGTCAGGCCGGGGTTCAGCGCGGCGATCTTGGGATCGTTCCACTTCTTGATCGTGCCGAGATAGATCTCGGCGATCAGCGGGCCGGTCAGCTTCAGCTTGCCGGCCTCGATGCCGGGGACGTTGATCGCGGGAACGACGCCGCCCATCACGGTCGGGAACTGGATCAGGCCGTCCTTGGTCAGGTCCTCGCCCTTGAGCGGGGCATCGGTGGCGCCGAAGGCGACCGTCTTGGCCTTGATCTGGCGGATGCCGCCACCCGAGCCGATCGACTGGTAGTTGAGACCGATATTGGTCTCCTTCTTATAGGCCTCGGCCCATTTGGCGTAGATCGGGAAGGGGAAGGTCGCGCCGGCGCCGGTGATATCGGCAGCCTGGGCGGCGCCGGAGATCCCGACAGCCGCGGCCGCGAGAATGAGAAGTTTGCGCATGAGATGTCCTCTCTGGGTCGCAAGGTGTCGCGGCGCGCAAAAACACCGTCGATATGACAGCCAGATGACAGATCGTCATCAAGCCGCAGCGGCAGCCGTCACATTTCGTTAACGGCCTACCTCGGCCAGCAGCGGCAGTATCGCGCGGAAGGTCGCGCCCTCGCCGACGACGCTCTCGATCGTCAGCCGGCCACGATGGCGCAGCACGATGTGCTTGACGATGGCGAGGCCGAGCCCGGTGCCGCCGGCCTCCCGGCTGGCAGCGTTGTCGACGCGGTAGAAGCGCTCGGTCAGGCGCGGCAGATGCTCGGCCGCGATGCCCGGGCCATCGTCGCGAACGCTGAACGAAGCCTCCGCGCCGCCCTCGATCCTGATCGCGACCTCGCCGCCGGGCTTGCCGTACTTGATCGCGTTCTCGACGAGGTTCTCCATCAGCCGCAGCAATTCGTCGCGGTCTCCCGCCACCACGACCGGCCGCGGTGCCAGATCGAGCCTCAGGGTGACGTCGCGCTCGCGCGCCATCAGCACCAGCGCGTCGAGGATCGTGCGGGCGATCTCGCCGAGATCGACCGGGGTCTGTGGCGCCAGATGCGCCTTGAGCTCGATGCGCGAGAGCGAGAGCAGGTCGTCGACCAGCCGCGCCATGCGCAGGGCCTGCTGGCGCATGATCTGCAGGAAGCGCTCGCGCGCCTTCTCGTCGTTGCGGGCCGGGCCCTGCAGCGTCTCGATGAAGCCGAGCACCGAGGCGAGCGGGGTGCGCAATTCATGGCTGGCATTGGCGACGAAGTCGACGCGCATGCGCTCGGTCAGGCGCTGCTCGCTGAGATCCTCGAAGGTCAGCAGGACGGCGCGGCGCTCGCCCTGGCCGGCCAGCGCGGCGATGTGGATGCGGAAGGTGCGCTCGATCGGCACCCGCTCGATCAGCTCAATGGCGCGGCGGCCACCCTGACGCGAAACCTGATCGATCGCGTCGATCATGTCGGGGTCGCGCATCACCAGCGCGAGCTGCTTGCCCTTCTCCAGCCCGGCGATCAACGAGCGGGCGGCCGGGCTCAGCGCCTGGATGGTGCCCTGCTGGTCGAGCAGGATCACGGCGACGCCGATCGCCTCGATCAGCGCGGCAGTGACAGGGGCTCTGGGATCGACGAGATCGTGCATGCTGCTCGGCCTTCCGCGGCGCCGTTGCGGACGCCGCCCTCATAGGCAGGTCTCGCAACGGCGCGCAATTCTCTTCCCGGCGACGGGGCGCGGCCGGAACCGTCGGGCCAAGCACGGCTGTATGACAGTACTGCCAGCGCCGGCTAGATTTCATGGCGCCTGATGCGCCGTCCCATCTCGTTCAGCGCCAGCAGCACCAGCGCCAGGATGAAGGGCAGGATGTAGTAGATGATCCGGAACAGCAGCAATGCGCCGAGCACCTGCTCGAAGGGCAGGCGACTGAGCGCGATCAGCATCGTCGCCTCGAAGACGCCGAGCCCGCCCGGCGCATGGCTGGCGATGCCGATCAGGCAGGCGAAGATATAGGCGGCGAGGAAGCTCTCATAGGAGAGGTTGTGCCCGCCCGGCAGCAGCACGAAGAGCACCGCCGCAGCGGCGGAGACTTCACAGGCGCCGAGCAGCATCTGGCCGAGCGTCACCCCGAGTCCCGGCAGAGGCAGGTTCCAGCCGCGCACCCGCAAGGTCCGCTCGCCCGTGGCGACCCAGAAGAGATAGCCGAGGATGCCGAGAGCGGTGACGGCGCCGACCGCCTGGATCAGCAGCGGCGAGGTGCGGGCCAGCTGCGCGACCGATTCAGTCGCGTAGAACAGGCTGACGCAGAAGATCATGCCGAGCCCGAGCCAGAAGGTCAGGCCGGCGATCACCGTCAGGCTCGCGACCTCCGAGGCGCGCACGCCCCTGGCGGCATAGACCCAGTAGCGCACCGTGCCGCCGGTGACGATCGGGAAGCCGAGCGTGAAGGAGACCGAATAGCTGGTGAAGGAACCGAGCGCGGTGGTGCGATAGGGGATCGACAGGCCGAGGCGCTTCAGCGCCAGCGCGTCATAGCCGGTGAGCAGGAGATAGCTCAGCGCGGTGAAGGCGAGCGCCAGCGAGAGCTGCCGGAGGCTGGCATTGGCGAAGGCCTTGGCGAGCTCGCCGGGCTCGATCTCGCGGACGATGAAATAGAGCACGACCAGCGAGGCCAGGAAGATGATCGCGCTGGCGAGCGGGCCGAGCCACCACCAGCGGCTGCGCTTGCGCAGCGGCATTCCTGGCTCGTGCGGGCCGAAAGACATGCGGGCTCTTGTCGTGTTGATGCCCGGATCTCGGCGGGCAAGGCGGATTGCAGGCAGGCGGCGGGACCGCCCGGACCCGAGAGATAGCGCCTCGGTTGCGAACCACAAGCGCGCGGCACGCGGCGAATGCGCGCCATGAGGCTGGCGCAGGCGCACCGGGCCGCCATTTGCGACAGTCCGGCGACGGCTGCGCAGCCCGCCGGGCGAGACCTACCCGGCCGCCGCCCGGGCGAAGAAGGCCTCCGGCCCCTCGACCTCGACCAGGCGCCGGTTCTCGATCTGCCAGAAGCGGTTGCCGACCGTCCGGACGAAGCTGCGATCATGCGAGACCAGAAGGCAGCTCGCCTCCTGCGCCGTCAGTTCGGCTTCGAGTGCCTCCTGGCCCTCGATGTCGAGATGGTTGGTCGGCTCGTCGAGCAGATAGAAGTTCGGCCGGGCGAGGCGCAACGCCAGCATGGCGAGGCGTGCCTTCTGCCCGCCCGACAGCGCCCCGATCGGGCTCTCCTGCCGGTCGATCGCGATGCCGGCGCCGGCGAGCAGGCTGCGCGCGGGCTGGTCGCCGACATCGAAGCGGCGGCTGATCAGGCGGTGCGGCGTCTCGCTGCCGGGAAATTCGGCGAGGTCCTGGCTGGCGATGCCGGGGACCAGCGAGGGCGTCGCCCTGATGCCGGGGATCTCCCTGCCGGCGATCGCCGCCTGAAGCAGGCGGACGAGGCAGGATTTGCCGGCGCCGTTGTCGCCGAGCAGCACGATGCGGTCACCCGGGTTGATCCAGCGCTTGCCAGTCCTGAACAGCAGGGTTCCGTCCGGCGTCGCGACCGGCAGGTCGTCCAGCGCCAGGAGGGCGCGCGCATGCGTGCCGGCATGGCTGAGCCTGATCGCGCCGGCCGAGCGCTCGCGATGGGCCGGCTTCGCCGCCTCCTCCAGCGTCTCGGCCCGCTGCCGGAGCTGCCTGGTCTTGCTGAGCAGGAGGTCGCTGCCGGAATTGATGCCTATATTGTTGAGCTTGGCCGCCTGCCGCCGCAATTGCTGCACGGCCTTGATGTCGCGCTGGTGGCGGCGCGCATCGGCGGCATCGATCTCGTCGAGGGCGATTCGGGCCCGCGAATAGGGCAGCGGGAAGAGCTGCGACCGCTCCTGGCGCAGGAACAGCGTCCGGTTGGTGACGGCGTCGAGGAAGGCGCGGTCATGGCTGGCGACGACCACGGCCATGTCGCGCGGCAGCGCGCCGAGCCAGTTTTCGAGCTGGCCGATGCGTCCGAGGTCGAGATGGTTGGTCGGCTCGTCGAGCAGCAGGAGATCGGGCTCGGTCACGGCGACGCGGGCGAGCATGGCGAGGCGCTGCCAGCCACCGCTCAACTCTCCGAGCGGGCGCTGGCGCAACGCTTCGGGCACGTCGAGGGCATCGAGCGCGACCTCGACGCGCCAGCGCTCGCTCTGCGCCTGCTCGGCCGGCAGCGCACCGAGCACGAGTTCCCGAAACGCCAGATGCCCGAGCCGTGGCGGGATGTCCTGCTCGACATGGCCGATGCGCAAGCCGCGCGAACGGGTGATGTCGCCGCTGCCGGGCTCGGCCGCGCCGGCAAGGCAGCGCAGCAGGGTCGACTTGCCCCGGCCATTGGCGGCGACGAGGCCGAGCCGGTCTCCCGGAGCGACGGCGAGGCTGAGGCCGGAAAACAGCTGTGCGCCCAGCGTGACGCCGAGCTTCCTCAGATTGATCATGGTCATGGTTCAGGTCTCTGGACTGCCCGAGCCGTCATTCGGCGGAGCGCGCCCGGCGCCCCATGCCTCGAATGCGAAACGCCGGAACGGCGTCGGCTCGATTGAGTGGAACAGGGCGCAGGACATCCGGGCGATGAGGCCAGATGCTGCGCCACCACGAAGGGCAGACCGGAGAGAGAACCGAAAGGGAGGCTCTGAGGTCAGCCCTGCAAGCTAGCCTTGCAGGGCCTGAACGGGGCCGCGCTGACGATGGTGACGAAAGAACGTGATCACGCAGCCCTCCTTTCTCGTGTGGGTCGACGCAAGGGAATTAGCGCCGTTTTTCGGACGGCGCAATCGCCTCAGGCGGTCTTGCGGAAAATCCGGAGCGTCTTGAAGCCGCCGATTTCCTCGACCGGGCGCGACTTCGCCCATTCCTCGATGACCGGCTTGGCCGTCTCATAGGCGAAGGAGCCGGTGTAGAACAGGATATGGCCGCCGGCATCGGTCTGGTCGGTGAAGAGCTGCATAACCTCGAGATCGGTCAACGCGCCATAGGCGTCGTTCTTCTCGCTGCGGAACTCGCAGGAATGGAACAGGGTGACGATGTCGAAGCGCGGTAGCAGTCTGGCATTGCTGGTGTAGATGTCGCCGAAATAGGCGGAATAGCTCTTGGTGATGGTCGGGTTGTCGATCGCCAGCTTGACGAAGGCGTCATATTCCTTCGGCGAGGCGGTGATCCCGAGCACGGTGCAATCCAGTTCCGGCTCGGCGCAGCGGATGCCGATGTAATGATGGCCACCGGTGCCGAAATGATAGATGCGCTTGCCGGTGATGCCAGCTTCCTCGAGCCATTCGACGAAATGCACGTCGCAGGGGCACTGCTCGACCCGCAGGCCCCAATAGACGTCCCAGATGTGCATCTGCATGGCAAAACTCCGTGGAAGCGAGAGAAAGAAGCGCCGGACTAGGCTGAACGCCGGCTGAATGACGATGGAACGGGATGCGCTTAGCCGCCGCCAGCCTCAACGAGAGCGGCCGGACGCGCCGGTTCGCCGCCGGCGATGCGGGCGACGCCGCCAGCGCGGCGCATGGTGAGGTGGCGGCAGGAGACCTCGGCGAAGCCCGGACTCTGGCCGATCAGCAGCATGATCGCCTGCGGACGCGTCGCCCGGATATGCGCCAGCAATTCCAGCGCCGCCTCTGTCTCGAGCCCGCTCGTCGCCTCGTCGAGCACGAGGATGTCGGGATTGGCGAGTTCGGCCCGCGCCAGCGCCAGGCGCTGCCGGTCGCCAGTCGTCAGCGCCTTGTCCCAGTCGCGCGGCTGGTCCATCTGCGGCACGAGGCCGGCGAGCCCGTAGCTGCGCAGCGCTTCCTTGGCCGCCTCGACGCTGTGGTCGCCGGCAGGATCGAGCGCGGCGCGCAGGCTCCCTTCCGAGAGATGCAGTTTTTGCGGCAGCACCGCGAGCCTCGCCTCGGCCGGCAGCGCGACGCTGCCCCTGCCCCAAGGCCAGAGTCCGGCGACCGCCTGGATCAGCGCCGCCTTGCCATGACCGAGCTCGCCCGCAACATGCAGCGTCGCGCCCGGCGGCAATTCGACGGCGAAATCGGCCAGCAAGGTCCGCCCGTCGCGGTCCGTCAAAGTGAGATCACCCAGCCGCAGGCAGCCATCGGCGCTGGTTTCGACCGCGATCTCGCCGCCGGAATGGCCGTGATCGAGTGCGCCGAGCGCGACTGCGAGCTCGTTGACCCGCCGCGCCGAGGCGAGCCATTCGGCGATGCGCATGAAGTTGTCGAGCACCCAGTTGAAGGCATTCTGCACGGCGACGAAGGCGGCGGCGACCTGGACGACGTCGCCGAGCGACATCTCGCCGGAGAGGTATTTTGGGGCGGCGAGCAGGAGCGGCACCACGGGAACCAGCGCGCCGCTGCCATTGGTGATCCAGGTCAGCCGGCCGCGCTGGCGGATCATGGCGAGCCAGCGCCCGACGAGATTGTCATAGGTCGCGGCGACGGCGCGGCGCTCGCCGGTCTCGGAGCGCGAGAGCGCGATGGTCTCGCCATGGTCGCGGATGCGCATCAGCGAGAAGCGCAGGCGCGCCTCGCCCTCGTTGCGGGCGGCGATCAGGCGCGGCAGCGGCCGGCCGACCCAGGTGATCAGGCTGGAGACCAGCACGGCATAGACGATGGCCGCCAGCACCATATAGGCGGGGATCTCGAAGGTCGTGCCGCCGGCCGAGACGGTCAGCGAGCCGCCGATGCTCCAGAGGATGCCGATGAAGGTGATGGCGGTGATCACCGCCGAGAGCAGGCCGATGGCGAAGTCGACAACCGGCTCGGTCGCCCAGCGGACATCGTCGGCGATGCGGTATTCGGGGTTGGCCGGCTCGTAGCCGGAGAGGCCGAGCCGGTAGAACCTGCGCTCGCCGATCCAGCCATCGGCGAGCCTGGCCGTGACCCAGGCGCGCCAATGGACCTGGAATGTTTCCCGTGAAACCAGGATGACGACACCGAGGCCGGCGGCGATCAGCACCAGCACGGGAAAGACCGCCATGGCGATCAGCGCGCTCTCCCCGTCCTTCTTCTCGAGCGCGTCGAAGAACCAGCCGTTCCAGCGGTTGACGGTGACATTGGCGAAGACGGCGAGGATGATCGCGCTCGCCAGCGAAATCGACCAGAACCAAGCCTTGCCGGCGCTGGCGCCACGCCAGAAACCGCCGGTCAGGCGGGCGAAGCTCTTCGCGACCTGCCAGTCAGATGGCAGGCCGGTATCCCTGGCATGCTGGTCTAGCGCCTTCAGCACAGGCTTCTGATCCCCCCGGATCGCAACATCGCGGGCGGAGGCCGGCCGGGTCTTCCCGGTCCGGGCCAAGCCCATGATGCCGCTTAGTCAGGCCGGGATGAACTGCGGCTGAATGAAAGCATCAGCGACGCCAGGCGGGAGCGCTCAGGCCGCCTTCGCCTCCTCGCCGAGGATCCGGGCCAGGCTCTCCAGCAATTCGCGCGAGCCTTCCTCGCGATGGACCGGGTCGTCCTTGCCGCCGAGATAGGCGCCCTGCTCGGTGAAGACGAGCTTCGTGCCGCTGCCCTCGGGCAGATATTCCATGGTCAGCAGCGAGCCGGAAAGCGGCACGCCGTCGGTCGCCATCGCATAGGCGAGGATGATGCGCTCGTTCGGCTGGATCACCTGATAGACCGATTCATTGGTGATCGGCGGTCCGCCCTGATAGCGGAAGCGGCTGCGCTCGAAGCCGCCGACGCGGAAGTCGACGTCGAACTGCTCGACCGTCCAGCCCTCACCCTCGGCGAACCAGCGGCGCTTGATCGCGGGGTCGGCGAAGGCGGCGAAGACCTTGGCGGGTGGCGCGGCATAGCTGCGCTCGATGGTGAAGCTCGCATGGGTGACGGGAGTCCTGCTCATGAGCGTTTTCCTTTCACTGAGCGGTTGTTCGTCAGGGGTCAGCGGCTGAGCCCGGCATCGCCTTCGCGACGCGGGAAGAACTGGAAGAAGGGCTCGGCCTCGGCGAGGGCGCGGGCATAGGAGGGACGCGTGCGCAGGCGGTCGAAATAGGCCCAGAGCCGCTTATGGCTGTCGCGGAAGGACAGGGCCCGCTCGGCATAGAAGAGCGCGGGCGCGGCTGCGCAGTCGGCCATGCTGAAGTCGTCGCCGGCGGCCCATTGCCGCTCGCCAATCTCGGCTTCCAGCACGTCATAGATGGAGGCGAGCGTCGCCTTGGCCTCGGCGACGCCGACCGCATCCCGGCTCTCCTCCGGCCTGAGCCGGTCGAGCACCACCTTCTGCATGGGAATAGCGACGTAGAGATCGAAGAGCCGGTCGAGCCGGCGGACCTCCAGCGCCGCGACCGGGTTCTCCGGCAGCAGTGTAACCGGGCCGGGATAATGCAAGGCGAGATGCTCGATGATCAGGCTGGTCTCCGGCACGAGCTTGCCGAGCCGGTCGTCGCGCAGCAGCGGGAACTTGCCGAGTGGCCAGAGCTTCAGGAAATCGGCCCGCTCGTCGGGATCGCCGAGATTGACGAGATGCGGCGTGAACGGCGTCCCGTTCTCGTAGAGCGCGACCAGCACCTTCTGGCAGAAGCCGGAAAGCGGGTGGAAGTAGAGCGTCAGGGACATGGCTTCGCGTTCCTGCTTCTTGGTAGGAGCGGGTTGAAGGACTTCGGTCGATAAGGCGTCTGTTCAGGCGGGCGCCTGCTCCAGCGCGAGGTAGTCGGCGAGCCGGTCGAAACCGATCCCCGTGCCCCGCTCGCGCCAATCGGGCTTGTCGTGGCCGTCGAGAAAGGCCGCCTGCTCGGTGAAGAGGAGGCGGGTGCCGGCCCCCTCGCGCCGAAATTCGATCGTCGCCAGCGAGACCGACAGGCGCACATCGTCACGCAGCAGTTCGTAGCTGTAGACGATGCGCTCGTCCGTCAGGATCTCCTGGAAGGTCGCGTTCATCGCGTAGACGCCATCCGGCCCCGGCGCGCCGCGCATGGTCTCGCTGCCGCCCTCCCGGAAATCGAGGCTGTGCTGACCGAGGCCGCCTTCGTCATGGCAGGCCGACCAGCGCCTTTTCGCAACGGGATCGGCGAAGGCGGCGAAGACGCGGGTAGGGCTCGCATCATAGCGACGCTCGATCGCGAAGCTGGCATGGACGACCGATCGCTCCGTCATGCGCCGTTCTCCTGTTCGGTTTCCGCAGCCTGTTCGGCGAGGAAGGCGCCGAGCCGGTCGAAGCGTCGTTCCCAGAGGGAGCGGCGTTCGCTGATCCAGCGCTCGGCTGCGCGTAGCGCCTGCGTCTCCAGCTGGCAGTTGCGGACGCGCCCGATCTTCTGCGAGCGCACCAGCCCGGCACCTTCGAGCACGGCGAGGTGCTGGACCACGGCCGACAGCGTCATCTGCAAGGGAGCGGCGAGCTCGCTGACGCTGGCCGGCCCCTCGCTGAGCCGCTGCACCATCTGCCGGCGGTTCGGGTCCGCCAGCGCCTGGAACATCAGATCGAGCTGGTCTGGTTGGTGAAGCATGCGCTTAAGTATCCTGATGCTCGCAGCCTGTCCAGACAAACTTTAGCGCTTGCTAAAGTTTCGTGACCCGGCTCCGGCGCGACATCCGGCGCATTGCCTCCGGCGGGTCCGAGCGGCTATGAATCCCGGCACGCTCTCTTATCCCGCGTGTGCCATTCAACCGTCTGCGACAGCCGCCGGAGCTTTTGCCATGCGAATCGAGAACGACCCGAAGCTGGATTTCCGCGACGTGCTGATCCGGCCCAAGCGTTCGACCCTCGGCAGCCGCTCCGAGGTCGACGTCCACCGCAGCTTCCATTTCGCCCATACCGGCCGCGAATGGTCCGGCTTCCCGCTGATCGCCGCGAACATGGACGTGGTCGGCACCATGGCGATGGCGCGCGCCCTGCTGAAACACGGCGCCATGGTCGCCCTGCACAAGCACTACAGCGCGGACGAACTGATCGCCTTCTTCAAGGAGCCGGGCTCGGCCAACGCCTTCTATTCGCTCGGCACGACCGATTCCGACCATGACAAGCTCAAGGCGGTGCATGCGAAGGCGCCGATCGACAAGATCTGCCTCGACGTCGCCAATGGCTACACCGAGAAGTTCGTCGACACCGTCAAGGCGACGCGCGACGCCTTCCCGAACGCCGCGATCATGGCCGGCAACGTCGTCACCGGCGACATGACCGAGGCGCTGATCCTGGCCGGCGCCGACATCG
Source organism: Allobosea rubneri (assembly GCF_032464875.1). Taxonomy (NCBI): domain Bacteria; kingdom Pseudomonadati; phylum Pseudomonadota; class Alphaproteobacteria; order Hyphomicrobiales; family Alloboseaceae; genus Allobosea; species Allobosea rubneri. Next base: position 3,695 of record NZ_JAWDID010000068.1, on the reverse strand, counting down.
TCAAGGTCGGCATCGGCCCGGGCTCGGTCTGCACCACCCGCAAGATGACCGGCGTCGGCTATCCGCAGCTCTCGGCGATCATCGAATGCTCCGACGCCGCCCACGGCCTGAAGGGCCTGGTTTGCGGCGATGGCGGGCTGACCGTGCCGGGCGACGTCGCCAAGGCCTATGGCGGCGGCTCCGACTTCGTGATGATGGGCGGCATGCTCGCCGGCCATGACGAATGCGAGGGCGAGATCCGCTATGAGGAGCGCGACGGCGAGAAGATGCCGGTCGCGATGGTGTTCTACGGCATGTCCTCGGACACGGCGATGAACAAGTACTCGGGCGGCGTCGCCAAGTACCGGGCCTCCGAGGGCAAGACCGTCGAGGTGCCCTATCGAGGCCCGGTCGAGGGCACGATGCAGGAGATCATGGGCGGGGTCCGCTCGGCGATGACCTATATCGGTGCGGTGCGCCTCAAGGAAATGTCGAAGCGCACCACCTTCATCATGGTCGGCGCCCAGCTCAACACCGTGTTCGGCAATTGAGCGAACCGGACGTCGCCATCATCGGCGCCGGGCCGGCCGGGCTGATCGCGGCCGAACGGCTGGCGCAGGCCGGGCACCGGGTGGCGCTCTACGAACGCATGCCCTCGCCGGCGCGCAAATTCCTGCTCGCCGGTCGGGGCGGGCTCAACCTGACGCATTCCGAGCCCCTCGACGGATTTCTCGGCCGCTATGGCGAGGCCCGCCTCTGGCTCGAGCCGGCGATCAGAGCCTTCCCGCCAGAGGCGCTGCGCGACTGGGCCGACGGACTTGGCGCCGAGAGCTTCGTCGGCTCGAGCGGCCGGGTCTTCCCGAAGGCGATGAAGGCCTCGCCCCTGCTGCGTGCCTGGCTGGTGCGGCTCGACGGGCTCGGCGTCAGGCTGCAGGCCGGCCGGCTCTGGACGGGCTGGGACGAGAGCAGCGCCCTGCGCTTTGCCAACCGCGACGGGACGGTCGAAACGCTTCGCCCGGCGGCCACGCTGCTGGCGCTCGGCGGCGCGAGCTGGCCAAGGCTCGGCTCGGATGGCGGCTGGCAGACGGCGCTGGCCGAGAAGGGCGTCGCGATCGCTCCGCTACGCCCGGCCAATGCCGGCTTCTCGGTCGAGTGGTCGCCGGTGATGCGCGAGCGCTTCGCCGGACAGCCGCTGAAGCGGATCTCGCTGTCCTTCGCCGGCCAGCGCGTCAGGGGCGAGGCGATGATCGACGCCGATGGCATCGAGGGCGGCGCGATCTATGCGCTGTCGGGACCGCTGCGCGAGGCGATCGCATGCGATGGCCATGCCGAGCTTGCCGTCGATCTGCGGCCCGATCTCGACGAGGCTGCGCTCGCCGCCCGCCTCGCACGCCGCCGCGCCGGCGAGACGCTCAGCAACCATCTGCGCAAGGCGGCGGGGCTCGCGCCGGTCGCGATCGCCGTGCTGCGCGAGGCCGCCGGCGGCCCGCTGCCGGCAGAGCCGACTGACCTCGCCCGGCTGATCAAGGCGACGCCGCTGCGGCTTACCGGGACGGCGCCGATCGCACGCGCCATCTCGACGGCCGGCGGCATCCTCGCCGAAGAGGTCGACGCAGGTTTCATGCTGAAGCGCCTGCCCGGCGTCTTCGTCGCCGGCGAGATGCTCGACTGGGATGCACCGACCGGCGGCTACCTGCTGCAGGCCTGCTTCGCGACCGGCGTCGCGGCGGCCGATGGGATCGAGCGGTTTCTAAACAAGCCCTCATCCTGAGGAGCGGGCTTCAGCCCGCGTCTCGAAGGATGTTTCAGGAGGCTCGGGAGATTTCTGGAGTGTCCTTCGAGACGGCCCTGCGGACCTCCTCAGGATGAGGTCGCTCTCAGTTCAGCCCCTTCAGCCGGTAAAGCGCTTCCAGCGCCTCGCGCGGCGTCATCTCGTCCAGGTCGAGCCCGGCGAGCGCCTCCCTGAGCAGATCGGGGCCGGAAGCGACCACGGGCGTGGGCTGCGGGCTGCGCAATTGCGCGGCGAAGAGCGGGAGATCGTCGACCAGCGCCGCGACCGGCTTCTCGCGCTCGCTCTTCTCGAGTTCGCCGAGAATGGCGCGGGCGCGCTCGACCACGGCCGGGGGCAGCCCGGCCAGCTTGGCGACCTGGATACCGTAGGAGCGATCGGCCGCACCGGGCACGACCTCGTGCAGGAAGACGACCTCACCATTCCATTCAGTGACGCGCACGGTGGCGTTCGCGACCCGGTCGAGCCGATCCGCCAGCGCGGTCAGCTCGTGGTAATGCGTCGCGAACAGGGCCCGGCAGCGATTGGCCTCGTGCAGATGCTCGATCGCCGCCCAGGCGATGGAGAGCCCGTCGAAGGTCGCGGTGCCGCGCCCGATCTCGTCGAGGATGACGAGGGCGCGCGGGCCGGCCTGGTTCAGGATCGCGGCGGTCTCGACCATCTCGACCATGAAGGTCGAACGTCCCCGGGCGAGATCGTCGGCGGCGCCGACGCGCGAGAACAGGCGGTCGACCACGCCGATATGAGCGCTGCCGGCCGGCACGAAGGAGCCCATCTGCGCGAGCACGGCGATCAGCGCGTTCTGGCGCAGGAAGGTCGACTTACCCGCCATGTTCGGACCGGTGATCAGGCAGATGCGCCCGTCCTGGCGCTTGCCGGCAGGCGAAAGCTCGCTGTCATTGGCGACGAAGGGCTGGCCCTCGCGCTTCAGCGCGGCTTCGACGACGGGGTGGCGGCCTGCCTTGATCGAAAAGGCAGCGCCATCGTCGACGAGCGGGCGGGTCCAGCTGCCATCGACCGCGAGCTCAGCCAGCGCGGCGGCGACGTCGATCGCGGCCAGCGCCAGGGCCGCTGCCTTGATCGGCTCGGCCTGATCGAGCACCGCCGCGGTCAGCTCAGCGAAGATCGACAGTTCCAGCTTCAGCGCCCGGTCGGCGGCCGAGGCGATCTTGGCCTCGAGCTCGCCGAGCTCGACCGAGGAGAAGCGCATCGCATCCGACATGGTCTGGCGGTGCACGAAGACGGCGCGCCAGGGCTCCCTCAGGAAGCTCTCACCGACCGCCTGCGGCACCTCGACGAAGTAGCCGAGCATGGAATTGTGCTTGATCCGCAGCGTGCGGCAGTCGGTCTCGGCGGCGTAGCGGGCCTGGAGCTGGGCGATGACCTTCCGCGAATCGACCTGCAGCAGTCGCAGCTCGTCGAGGGCAGGATCGAAGCCTTCACGCACGAAGCGGCCATCGCGCCGCAGCAGCGGCAATTCATCTGCGAGCGTCGCCGACAACCGCGCGCCAAGGTCGGGGTCGGTGCGGCCTAGAGCCAGCGCCGCCTCACGCAGTTCCAGCGGAATCTCGGCATGACGCAGCAGGGCGGCGGCGATGGCGCGCGCGGCCTCCAGCCCGGCGCCGAGCGCGGCGAGATCGCGCGGGCCGCCGCGGTCGAGCGCGCGGCGCGACACGGCACGCGCGATGTCGGGAACGCGGGCGAGATCGCGGCGCAGATCCTCGCGCAGCCCGGGAGCCTCGACCAGGGCAGCGACGGCATCGTGCCGGCAGCCTGCTTGCCACGATCGACCGGACGCAGACGCCAGGTGGCAGCCGGCTTCTCGCCGAGCGCCTCGCCGGACAGAGTGCGCGTCAGTTCGAGATTGGCCCTGGTCGCCGCGTCGATCAGCATGGCCGCGCTCTCGCCCTCGCGCCGCGGCGGCGAG
>NZ_JAWDID010000067.1:0-29230 GCF_032464875.1 Allobosea rubneri | reverse complement strand
GAGATGCCCGGGCACGGTCGAGACCTTCGCCGCCGCCGCCGCCTTCTTCGACTCGATCTTGTCGCCCATCGCCGCGATCGCGCCGGGGTTCGGCCCGATGAAGACGATGCCGTTCTCCTTCAGCGCCTGGGCGAAGGCCTCGCGCTCGGAGAGGAAGCCATAGCCGGGATGCACCGCTTCGGCGCCCGTCGCCTTGCAGGCGGCGATGATCTTCTCGATCTGGAGATAGGATTCGGCTGCCGGCGCCGCCCCGATATGCACGGCCTCGTCGGCCATCTCGACATGCAGCGCCTCGCGGTCCGCATCCGAATACACCGCAACCGTCGCGATCCCCATCCGCCGCGCGGTCTTGATCACACGGCAGGCGATCTCGCCACGGTTCGCGATCAGAATCTTCGTGAACATCGCTGACTTCCCCCGCCCGGCGGCCTTGATGGCACATAGCCGGATTTACGGGAGTGGGACCTTTCCGTCCACTGATCGGCCGGGCCGGCGGGCTGCAACAGCCCGCGCTCGAAGCCCCGCCCTCGTACCGGCTCCGGCTCAGCTCGCCAGGAACAGGCGCTCGGGCTGGAAGCTGACGCCGCGCATCTGGGCATCGCCCTTGCGCAGCGCGAAGCTGACCATCGCCTCGTCGCAGGACTGCGCCTCGCGGACGATCTCGAAGCCGATCCGCTGGGCCGTCTGCGTCGGCCCCTCGCCGGCCGACAGCGTCGTCACCAGCCAATGCGCCTTGTCGCGGTCGATCTTGCCGGTCGGGCGGCATTCCCAGACGGCGAAATCGACAGTGAGAGCCACCAGATAATCGGCGAAGGAAGCGGCCTTGACCATGACGGCACGGTCGAGAGCGATGAGCACATCGAGCGTTTCGCGGCTGATCACAACATCGCTCAAGATCTCGCGCTGAAGCATCTTGACGTCTTCGTCGTCGATCGCATGCCTGTCCATCACGCGATCGACGAATTCACGAAGTTCATGGCTGATCATTGTTCGACCCCTGTCCGGCGTTGTTTTGTGCCGGTATGTCCCTGTTGTGAGGAGACGATGCGGCCACGCTTCTGATCAGGTGGTTAATTCGAGAATCTGAACGCCTGTTCAGGTTAAACGGGTCTGAGTCGATGTGGTTGCGCGGTTATTACCAAGGCCGCTGCGTGGCGGCGGCAGGCGGCTTCACAACGGCAAAGCCAAGGCGTCCCGTCCGCGTCATTCCCGGACGGCGCCTTCGGGTCCGACCTACGGTCGGCCCGCAGATGAGCTCGGCGCAGATAAGAGACTCTCATGACGCGTTGGCGCCGGTCAGCACCCGCTCCGTGCGGAGATGCGCGGGTCAGGCCCGAGCGTGACGGCGCGCGGCGAGCGGCACCCGTCCGCCCAGGCCGCGTGCTACGGCTTGCCGATCAGTCCAGGCAGCGCCGCCCAGTCCTCGATCACATGCGCGGCCCCGGCCGCCTTCAGCGCCGGAACCGACTGGAAGCCCCAGGAGACGGCGACCGGCGCCACCCCGGCAGCGACCGCCATCTCCATGTCGAAATTACTGTCGCCGATCATCAGCGTCGCGCCCGGCTGCGCTCCTGTCTCGCGCATCGCCCGCAGGATCATTTCCGGATGCGGCTTGGACGCCGCATCGTCGGCGGTCTGGGTCGTCGCGAACAGGTCGCCCCAGCCATGGCGCTCGATGATGTAGTCGGCGCCGCGCCGCGACTTGCCGGTGGCAATGCCCAGCACCGTGTCGGGCCGGCGCGACAGCTCCGCCAGCATCTCGGCAACGCCCGGAAACAGCGGCTCGGCCAGCTTCGGATCGCTCTCCGCCTGGAGCCGCATCGCGCCGAAGACCTGGCGATAGGTCTCGGTCAGCGCATCGTCCGGCCGCTCGAGCCCGGCGAGGCGCATCAATGCGATATCCAGCGTCAGGCCGACGATCCCAAGCCCTGCTTCTCGGCCGGGATGCTTGAGCCCGCAGCGCGCGAACGTCTCGAACTGGGCTTCGAGAATGATCGCTTCGGAATTGATCAGGGTGCCGTCGAGGTCGAAGATCACGAGGTTCATGCCGGCGCTTTAGCCGGCCTGACGCCCCGGCGCCAGCATCGCCGGCGCAAGGGTCTTATGCTCGCGCCTCTCCGACAAAGGAGATGCCCGGCCCTTTCAATCCTGGCTCGTTCAGCCCTGGCCGCCCCTGGAACACTCGGCGATCGCGGTACGCAGGGCTTCCGCCTCCAGCCCCTTGCCGCGGGCCTCCTTGCGGCACTCGGCCCGCTGCGCGAGATCGGGCCGCTTCTCGTTGAAGCAGGCGACCAGCGCCGCAGTCCGCTCGCTGCCGGCAAGCTTGCGGTCATCGGCCTGCTGCTTGCAGACGGCGCGTGCCGTCGCCGCGGTCGGCTTGCCGTCCCTGGTCAGCCCGTCGGCGGCATAGAGCTGCACACCCGGAAAGCGTTCCTGCATGCAATTGCGCATCGCGCGACGCAGATCGTCGCCCGAAAGCGCGATGTTCTCGGCATAGCAGTCGCGCCGCGCCTCGGCCCGGGCAGCGCGCGGGATCGGATCGTCGGAAGCGGCGGCGGTCTGCGGCCCGGCAACGGCCGGGGCCGGGATCTGCTGGGCCTGGGCGAAGCCGGCGGAAGAGAATGCGAGAACGAGACCGGTAGCGAGCAAGGCGGTGCGCGACATGGAATGCCTCCCGTGAACCATCACAGGAACAAACTTAGAACATAACGCGCTTTGTTCCGCAAGTGTTCTTACGCTAGGTCATGCAACCCATTGGTGCGAAGCCCTACTCGTCAGGCGCGTCGACGATCGGATCGTAGGGCGCATCCTCGAAGCCGAGCAGGTTCCAGCTCTGGCGCATATGCGGCGGCAGCGGCGCGCTGACGTCGATCGTGCCCTTGCCGCGCGGATGCGGCAGCACGATCCGCCGCGCCAGCAGGTGCAACTTGTTCTGGATGCCGCCGGGCAGTTCCCAGTTCTGGATGTTGAAATATTTGGGATCGCCAACGATCGGGTGGCCGATATGGGCAGCATGGGCGCGCAGCTGGTGGGTGCGACCCGTCACCGGCTTCAGCGAGAGCCAGGCGAGCTTCTGTGCCGCCGTCTCGACCACCGCGTAATAGGTCACGGCGTGCATCGCGCCGTCCTCGCCATGCTGGGCCACCGCCATGCGCTGGTCGCCGTCATAGGCTTCCTCGCGGGCGAGATAGGTCGAGATCCGGCCCTGGCGCACACGCGGCACGCCCGCGACCAGCGCCCAGTAGACTTTTCGCGCCGAGCGCGAGCGGAAGGTCTTGGCCAGCGTCGCCGCGGCGAAACGCGACTTGGCGATGACGAGGCAGCCTGAGGTGTCCTTGTCGAGCCGGTGGACGAGGCGCGGCTTCTGGCCGTCCTTGCCGGTCAGCGCGTCGAGCAGCCCGTCGACATGGCGCGTCGTGCCCGAGCCGCCCTGCACGGCGAGGCCCGCCGGCTTGTTGAGGACCATGACGTCATCGTCCTCATAGAGCGTGATCGAGCGCAGGAAGCCGATCGTGTCGGCATCGGCCTTGGCCGAACGCGGCCGCTCGTCCTGCTGTTCGAGCTTGAGCGGCGGGATGCGCACGGTCTGGCCGGCTTCAAGCCGGTCCTTGCTGTCGGCGCGCTTGCCGTTCACGCGCAACTCGCCCTTCCGGACGATGCGCTGGATATGGCTGAAGGAGAGCTGCGGGAAGCGCGCTTCGAGGAAGCGGTCGATCCGCATCTCGTTCTCGTCCGGCGTCACCACGAGCTGCTGCACGCCGGTGGAAAGCACCTCCGCCGTCACCGCCTTGACCTCGGCGCGGGTCGGCGCGGCTGCAGCGGGCCGCCTGGGAGCTGGCTTCGCGACCGCAGCCGCCGTCTCCGGCCTGCCACGTCCGGCCGCCTGGGCTTGCCGGCGCGCATCATGGCTCGGCCGCTTGCCGGGGCGAGCCAGCGGGCGCGGGCCGCGCGGCCCAGCGCCGCCCTTGCCAGCACCTGCCTTGCCGGCCCCTGCCTTGCCTGCACCGCCCTTGCCCGCGCCGCCCTTGCCGCCCGAACCGTTGCCGCCAGACCTCATGACAGTCCCCTGACCAGAGCGAGCCCGCCGACCAGCGCCACGAGCGAAAGAATGACCGAGCCGCCGACATAGAGCGCCGCCGCGACGACGTCGCCGCGCTCCCAGAGCAATATGGCGTCGAGCGAGAAGGCCGAGAAGGTGGTGAAGCCGCCGAGGACGCCGGTGGCGAGGAAGAGCCTCGCATGCTGCGGCCAGCCCTCCCCGGCCCGCAGCGCGAGCCACCCGACGAGCAGCCCCATCACGGCGGAACCGACGATATTGACCGCCATCGTCCCGAACGGAAATCCGGGACCGAGCCATCGCAGCGCGGCGAGGTTGACGCCGTGCCGGAGCACGCCGCCGATGCCGGCGCCGAGAAAGACGAGAAGCGTGGAGGTCATCGCCATGCAATAGCCAGCGCCGCCGGCCCGCACAAACGAAATCACGCACAGCGCATGGTCCGGACGAGCGTGATTGACTTCGGCGGCGACGCCGCCGCAGAAATTGGGGGAACGGGTGAGCGGCAGCGATAGTGACCGAGCGATTCCCAGGCACCGCCTTGGCTGGCGCGGTGCGGCCGTGGCTCGCGCCGCTGTCGCTCGGCGGGCTCTGTCTCGTCCTCGCCTCGGTCGCCAGTGCCGAACCAGCGCGCCTGCCGGCCCGGCCACCCCTCGCCGCGACATTCGCCCGCGCCTGCACCATCGCCCTGCCCGAGACGCAGCCGCTCTTCGCCGGCAAGGAAGCCGAAGCCGCGGATGAGGACGAGAACAGCTCGGACGACGATTCGGACGATGCCGATGACGACGACGCGGACGACGACGAGGCCCCACCGGAGCGCGGCCTGATCCTGCCTGGCTCCGGCACTTGCCTCTCGATCACCGGCACGGTCAGCGCCGGTCTGCAGCGCGACAGCTTCAAGGTCTCGCGCAACGGCCCGCCCGCGCCCCCGGCCACGACGTCCTTCCCGACCAGCGCCGCCTTCCGCATCGCGACCTCGCATCAGCTCGCCTCGGGCCTCGTCGTCGGCTCCGCCTTCGGCTTCACGCTCAACAGCCCGATCAACGGCGTCGGCGAAACCACGGTCGACGAGGCGACGATCCTGATCGGCCCCTGGACCTTCGGCCTCGACACCTCGCGCTTCTCCTTCTGGACCGGCGACGACTTCATCTTCTCGACGCGCGCGCCTTCCCGCACCGTCGGCCTGATCGCACTGGAACTGCCACTGACCGCAAGCTGGACGGCGACGCTCTCCCTCGAGGACACCGCTCTCGGCAACGGCTCCGCCACCAGCACGACGAGCGGCGCCCCGGCCCCGCCCTCGCTGACCTCCCTCGGCCCCGGCCGCTCCTTCCCGGACGGCGTGGCGCGACTGGTCTACGAATCCGGCGCCTGGACCGTGCACGGGGCGCTTGCCCTGCGCGAGGCGCCCAGCGGCGCCGCCCGGCCCGGCCGCGCTGGCATTCTCGGCGCGACCTATGAAAGCGAGCTCTTCGGCGCGACGAGCAGCCTGACCGCGCAGGTCGCCGCCGGCATCGACGCCGCGCCCTATATCGGCTCGCAGCTCGACGGGCGCCTGGTCAACCGCGTGCTCTTCGGCACCGACCCGACGCGCGGCTTCTCGGCCCTGGTCTCGACCAAGCGCGAATGGACGGACGAGATCGCGACCAACGCCTTCATCAGCCGCTACTGGCTGGAGGTGCCGCTCGCCGGACAGGCCAAGGGCGAGATCAGGATCGACCGTGTCGCCGCGAACATCGTCTGGACACCGGTCGAAGGCTTCAAGGCCGGGATCGAGACCTCGATCGCCTGGGCGAAGATCGCGATCGCCGGCCGCGATATCCAGGCCGGCCTGGCGGGGCGGCAGATCTCGACGCAGCTTTTTCTTGAGCGGAGCTTTTGACGGCCTCGCTCACGCCGAGGTAGCTGCGCGCTTGGGCCTGCTCGTCGCCGCGAGCCCGCTCAGCACGATGACGACCGCGCCGAGCAGCGTCCAGAGATCCGGCACATTGCCGAAGATCAGCAGGCCGAACAGCGCCGCCCAGATCAACTGGCTATAGGCGTAGGGCGCGAGCTCGTTGGCTTGAGCGAAGCGAACGGCCAGGATGAGCAGCAATTGCGCCGCCGCGAAGAAGAGCGCCGTCATCAGGCCCAAGCCGATCTCGCGCCAGCCGAGCGGCACGTAGGAGAAGGGCAGCAGCGCGGTGCAGACGATGAGCCCCACAACCGCGGTGTAGGCCAGGGTCAGCAATGGGCTGTCGGCCCGCATCTTGCGGGCCATCACGAAGGCGAAGGCCCAGGACGCCGCCGAGATCACCGGGAAGATCAGCGCCGGGTGGAAGCCCGCCGATCCCGGCCGGACGATGATCAGCACGCCGAGCAGGCCAAGGCAGACCGCGGCCCACTGCCGGGCGCGCGCGACCTCGCCGAGCAGCGGCACGGAGAACAGGATCACCAGCAGCGGCGCCACGAAGAACACCGCCGTCGCCTGGGCCAGCGGCAGGAACTGCATGCCGGCGATGAAGCCGAAGCCCGAACCGAGCAGGCCGATGCCGCGGATGACCTGAAGCAGCGGCTGCCTGGAACGCAGGCCGGCACGACCGAGGGCGCGGAGCGCGATCAGCACCGCCAGCGGCGCGAAGACGACGAAGCGGATCCACATGATCTGCGCCGTCGGCACCGTCGCCGCGAGCAGCTTGGAGGCGGCATCGGAAGCGGCGAGGCAGGCGATCCCGCCCAGCATCAGCAGGACGCCGCGCAGCGGATGGCGGGAAGGCGACGAGGTGGACATGCACCGCATCTAACGGATGCCTGCGGCGCTCGGCTCCCTTGCCTGGAGCCGGCCGCCATGCGCCGGGCACAGGCGGCTGGCCGCCCGTCGAGCTCGGGCAGGCCGCGCCCCTACTCGCCCCGCTCCTGCCGGAGCTTCTCCCAGTATTCCAGCCGCTTGCGGATCTCGCGCTCGAAGCCGCGTTCCGGCGGGTCGTAGAAGAACTGCCGGCCGAGCGCGTCGGGCCAGTAGTTCTGGCCCGAGAAGGCGTCGGGCGCGTCATGATCATAGGCGTAGTCGGCGCCGTAGCCCTCTTCCTTCATCAGCTTGGTCGGCGCGTTGAGGATCGTCTTGGGCGGCGTCAGCGAGCCTGCCTGCTTGGCCGTGCGCATCGCCGCCTTGTAGGCGACATAGGCCGCGTTCGATTTCGGCGCGGTCGCGAGATAGATCACGGAATTGGCGAGCGCGAGCTCGCCCTCGGGCGAGCCGAGCTGCTCGTAGGTTTCCGCCGCGGCGCGGGCATGGACCAGCGCCTGCGGGTCGGCGAGCCCGATATCCTCGACTGCCATCCGCACCAGCCGGCGTGCCAGAAAGCGCGGATCCTCGCCCGCGTCGAGCATGCGGGCGAAATAGTAGAGCGCCGCATCCGGGTCGGAGCCGCGGATCGTCTTGTGCAGCGCCGAGATCAGATTGTAGTGGCCGTCCTGCGCCTTGTCGTAGATCGGTGCCCGCCGCTGGATCACCTCGGCGAGCCCGGCCTCGTCGAAGACCTCGCCCGGCTTGGCGGCGCGCCAGATCTCCTCGGCCAGCGTCAGCACGGCGCGCCCGTCGCCATCGGCGAAGCGCGCCAGCTGTTGGCGAGCCTCGGGCGTCAGCGGCAGCTCGCGGCCCTCCAGCACCTCGGCCCGGCCGAGCAGGAAGAGCAGCGCCCCCTCGTCCAGCGCCTTGAAGGTCAGGACGCGTGCCCGCGAGAGCAGCGCGGCGTTGAGCGCGAAGGACGGGTTCTCGGTGGTGGCGCCGACCAGCGTGATCGTGCCGTCCTCCATCACCGGCAGAAAGGCGTCCTGCTGGGCCCGGTTGAAACGGTGGATCTCGTCGACGAAGAGCAGCGTCCCCTTGCCGCCGAGCCGGCGGCCGCGGGCGCTGTCGAAGGCCTTCTTGAGGTCGGCGACGCCGGAGAAGATCGCACTGATCTGCTCGAAGCCGAGATCGACCATGCCGGCGAGCAGGCGCGCCACCGTGGTCTTGCCAGTGCCGGGCGGGCCCCAGAAGATCAGGCTGCCGAGCGAGCGGGAGGCGACGAGGCGCGACAGCACCCCGTCCGGCCCCGTGAGGTGCTCCTGGCCGGCGACCTCGCCGAAGGTGGTCGGTCGCAGACGGTCGGCCAGCGGTCTCGGACCGGCCTTGTCGAGGCCGGAGGCGGCGAAGAGGTCGCTCACCTCATCCGCCGAACACGGACGTCACGGTCTTGCCGCCGCGCGAGATCGTCACTTCCCAGGAGCGCTTGCGCTCGCGGGTCGCGGTCTCGAGCTCGCGCGAGGTCGCGATGCGCTCGCCATTGATGGCAAGGATCAGGTCGCCCTTCTGGAAACCGACGCGCGCGGAAGGACTGCCCTCCTCGATCGCGCCGACGATGACGCCCTCGTTCCCGGTCTCTACCGAGAGTTCCTCCGCCAGAGCCGGCGAGAGATTCATCACGGTGAGGCCGGAAAGCGGCGAGCGGCCCGTGAGCGTGACTGGCTCGCGCGGCCGCGTCTCCGGCGCCGGCGAGAGCTTGATCGGCACGACGATGCGCTTGCCCCCGCGCAGCACGGTAAGCGAGGTCACGCCGCCGAGCGGGCGCGTCGCGAAGCGGTAGCCGAAGCTCTCGGGGTCGTCGACGGCGATGCCGTCGACCGCCAGGATCACGTCCGAGCGCTTGAGGCCGCCCTCAGCCGCCGGGCCCTTCTCGACCACGCTGGCGACGACCGAGCCTGCCGGGCGGTCGAGCCCGAGCCCGTCGGCGACATCGGCGGTCAAGACCTGCAGGCGCGCCCCGAACCAGGGACGGCGCACCGTCTTCGCACCGGCCTTGGCGCTGGCGACCACAACCTGGACCATCGAGGAAGGAATGGCGAAGCCGATGCCGACGCTGCCGCCGGAGCGCGAGAAGATCGCGGTGTTGATGCCGACCAGCCGGCCATGGATGTCCACCAGCGCCCCGCCGGAATTGCCGGGGTTGATCGCGGCGTCCGTCTGGATGAAGGACTGCGCGTCGCCGACGCCGACCTGGGTGCGCGCCAGCGCCGAGATGATGCCTTGCGTCACGGTCTGGCCGACGCCGAAGGGATTGCCGATCGCCAGAGAAAGATCGCCGATCTCGATCTTGTCGGAATCGGCGAGCTCCAGCGCGCTCAGCTCCTTGGCCTTGATCTTCAGCACGGCGAGATCGGTCCGCGGATCGCGCAGCAGGATCGTCGCCTCGAACTCTCGCTTGTCGGCGAGCGCGACCTTGACCTCGCTCATGCCGTCGATGACGTGGTTGTTGGTGACGATCAGCCCGTCGGCATCGACGATCACGCCGGAGCCGAGCGAACGCTGTACCTGCTCGCGCGGCACGCCGAAGCCGCCATCGCCGAAGAAGCGGCGGAAGAACGGGTCGTCCATGAACGGGTTCTGCGGCCGGCGCTCGACGCGCGCACCATAGACGTTGACCACCGAGGGCGCCGACTTCTTGACCACCGGGGCGAAGGACAGCGAGACCTGCTGGCGCGTCTCGGGCACCTGGCGGTCCTGCGCGAAAGCCGAGGAGGAAGGCGCCCCGGCGAGCATGGTCGAGGCCAGAAGAGCGGCCGTGACGACTGCACCGGAAAGCTTGATTCGGCCCGACATCCCAGAACCTTTCTTGAAACGTATCGACTGCATTTGCGTTTTCATGGCCGAACGACCGCCATAACCTGCCCGTGCCGGCGCATCGCGTGCGGATTCCGGCGAAGCCCACACGGCCCGGCACGACCCTCCCGGCCCGCCCTGCGAAGAAGGACCCGGTTCGTGAGCCTCATGCGCCTTGTTTATGCCAGCGAAAGCCGCCTCGTCGAGGTCAATCGACGTAGCGAACTCGCCCGGATGATCGCCACGGCGCAGCGGCTCAATGCCGACAATCATGTAACCGGGTTTCTCCTGGCGACGCCGAGGGCCTTCGCCCAGGTGCTCGAAGGCGAAGCTGCGAATGTCGCCGAAACCTATGGCCGGATCGTGGTCGATCCGCGCCACGCAAACCTGCGCCTGCTGGCGCAGGAGCCGATCGAACGGCGCGGCTTCGCCGACTGGTCGATGGCCCTCTCCGAGCAGGACGAGACCAACGATTTCATCTTCTCGCTCTTCGGCGTCTCGCCGGAGGCCGATCTCTACGACCAGCCAGCCGACACCCTGCTCGACCTTGCCGGAGAGCTCGCCGGCAGGATCCGCTGAGGGCCTCCCGGACATGAAAAAGGGGCGGCTGCCGCCGCCCCTTCCGATATCGCTGCCTGTCGGGCCCGATCAGGTCACGAAGAAGCTCTGCGTGCCATGGGCCTCGATCGCCTCGGCGAGGCGGCTCAGCGCATGCACATAGGCTGCGGTGCGCATCGAGACGTCCTTGTCCTTGGAGACGCCCCAGATCGCCCTGCCCTCGCGCTCCATGATGGCGCGCAGGCGATCATGGATCTCCTCGAGCGGCCAGTAGAAGCCCTGGCGGTTCTGCACCCACTCGAAATAGGAGACGGTGACGCCGCCGGCATTGGCGAGGATGTCCGGCAGGACGACGACGCCGCGCTTCTCGAGGATGGCGTCGGCCTCGCTGGTGACCGGCCCGTTCGCCAGCTCGAGGATGATGCGCGCCTTGACCTCGGCGGCATTGTCCTCGTGGATCATGTTCTCCAGCGCCGCCGGCACCAGCAGGTCGCAGTCGACGCCGATCAGCGCATCTGCCGCAATCGCCTCGTGGCCGTTGCTTCCGACCGTGGAGAGTACCGACTTGCCGCTCGCCTTGGCCGAGAGCAGCGCCCCGACATCGAGCCCGTTCGGCGCAAACACGGCGCCTTCCGAATCCGAGACGGCGACGATCTTGTGCCCGTCGCCCGCAAGCAGGCGGGCGATGAACTGGCCGGCATTGCCGAACCCCTGGACCGCGACGCGCATGTCGTCGCCGAGCCCGAGCTCGCCGGCAAGATGGCGCACGAGGTAGTAGCCGCCGCGCGCCGTCGCGTCATTGCGGCCGAGCGAGCCGCCGAGCGCGATCGGCTTGCCGGTGATCACGGCAGGCTCCGCCTGGCCGACGATCTGGGCGTATTCGTCGGCCATCCAGCCCATGATCATGGCGTTGGTGTAGACGTCCGGCGCCGGGATGTCGCGGTCGGGCCCGATGGTGCGCGCGAAGGCCTGGATATAGGCGCGCGCCAGGCGCTCGAGCTCAGCCTTCGAAAGCTGCCTGGGGTCGACCTGGACCGCGCCCTTGCCGCCGCCATAGGGCAGGTTCATCACGGCGCATTTGAAGGTCATCCAGAAGGCCAGCGTCTCGACCTCGTCGATCGTCGACGACGGATGGAAGCGGATGCCGCCCTTGGTCGGACCACGCGTGTCGTCATAACGGCAGCGCCAGGCCAGGAAGGACTTGCGCGAGCCGTCGTCCATGCGGATCATCAGGCGCGCCTTGGTAGTCTCGCGCGCGAATTTGAGCTTCTCGATCACATCCGGGTCGATATTGAGATGCCTGGCCGCGTCGTCCAGCCGGACAAGCGCGTGGTCGAGAAGGCTGTCTTCTGACATCGAATTATCCTGTTGCGTGATCGGGAAACAGGCATTCGCTTAATCAGAAGGCAGCGCGGGTACAAGAGCGAACCGCTTGGTTCGAACTGTTCGAGAATGCATAAGCGACCACGCGCCGCACCTCGCGTGCGAGAAGCCTGCCCCCTAGCGCTGGCTCCTCGCTGGCACGGCGCAGGATCCCCCAGCATCGTGGTCGGTATCCCGGCCACAGCCTCCCACCGTGTGTTCGACACGGGGCCGCAGAAAAGGCTCAACCTGCGTCGCGGTGAAACACCCGTCACCGCGTTTGGATCGTCACTGGCCGATCACGCAAAAGCAGGTCGTTGAGTCGGTCCGTAACCTGAGGGGCGAATCCTCCGCTGCTCCGCTGCTGCCAGACTGGCGGCTCCCTGCCCCTTGCTTGGCTGACCGCACGCTCGGGAGGTTTCTCTCGTTCGAAGTTTACGATTGAAACCTCAAGCGGGCCCGCAGGCTCGGAACGGAGCGTCACTGCCAGCTTGAGCCGATGGGTCGATATCCGCGACGCATTTGCTGTCGCTCCAGCACTCGTCACACGATAGGCAACCACTCCGATGCTGCCGTTGATGGCGCGGGTCAGAACGAACTCAACTTCGTACGTACCGCTCGCAACGACCGCGGACTTGTCGTCGCCGAACCCGCCGAAGGTGGCGACGACCCAATTTTCGATTCCTAGCGCACCGGGATTCGAGAGCAGCCCAACGACTTCCACGGAACACGGCCTATTCTCGAGCCGCCGCGGGTCGACCTGGACGGACATGACACCTTGTCGCGTTGAGCGCCCCGAGAATAACAAGCCCCCGCCCACCGACACCGTCTCTGGAGTTTGTGGCAGCACGAGCACCGCTGCAGCTCCCGCAGCCGTGTCTGTAACAAGTTTTAAATCGAGCTCGACAGCAAAAGCATACTTGCTCAATGCATCGGCAGGCAGTCGTTTTCCGAACTTTGCGCGGCGCATTTCGCATTGCACCGCGGCGATAATGCTCGCTTCGGTGATGCCTTCTTCGGCCGTCGACGGCGGCATAGCGGCACAGGCTCCCAACAGCAGCGCCGTGGCCACCAAGCCAATGCCTTTCATCCCTGCCCCCCGAAGCAGTTTCAGCGATTATCAACTATAGGTTGCAGCAGGGCAAGATGGAGCCCGCGAACGAAAAAGGGCGGCCCGGAGGCCGCCCTGTCGAAAAGCTGCAGATGCCGGCCTCAGGCCGCCTGCTCGTCATCCGCCGTGAAGACCGGACCGGAATCCTGGCCCTTGGCATCGACGTCGCGATCGACGAACTCGATCACGGCGAGCGGGGCGTTGTCGCCGAAGCGGAAGCCCGCCTTCATGATACGCAGATAGCCGCCATTGCGCTCCTTGTAGCGCGGGCCGAGCACCGAGAAGAGCTTGCCGACCAGGGCGACGTCCTTGATCTGCGCGATCGCCTGACGGCGGGCGTGCAGGTCGCCGCGCTTGGCGAGGGTCACCAGCTTCTCGACGACCGGACGCAGGTCCTTGGCCTTCGGCAGCGTGGTGGTGATCTGCTCGTGCTTGATCAGGGCCTGGGACATGTTGGCGAACATCGCCTTGCGATGCTCAGCCGAGCGGTTGAAACGACGACCGCGGAAACCGTGACGCATTTGGCTCTCCTGTGATTACGGCCGCCGTGCCACGGTACGGCCGTTCGTTATGCTCCGGCGCTGCTGCGCCGTGCGGGAAGCCGGCGCGGAGACGAGCTCCGCGCCGGCGGGATCAGTAATGCTCTTCGAAGCGCTTCGCCAGCTCTTCGATGTTCTCCGGCGGCCAACCGGTGACGTCCATGCCGAGATGGAGGCCCATGGTGGCGAGCACTTCCTTGATCTCGTTGAGCGACTTGCGGCCGAAGTTCGGGGTGCGCAGCATCTCGCCCTCCGACTTCTGGATGAGGTCGCCGATATAGACGATGTTGTCGTTCTTCAGGCAGTTCGCCGAACGCACCGAAAGCTCAAGCTCGTCGACCTTCTTGAGCAGCGCCGGGTTGAAGGGCAGCTGCGGCGCGGTCGAGACGGCCTCTTCCTTGCGCGGCTCCTCGAAGGTGATGAAGACGGCGAGCTGGTCCTGCAGGATGCGGGCGGCGAGCGCCAGCGCGTCCTCAGGGCTGACCGAGCCATTGGTCTCGATCTGCATGGTCAGCATGTCGCGGTCGAGGTTCTGGCCCTCGCGGGTGTTCTCGACGCGATAGGAGACCTTCTTCACCGGCGAGTAGAGGCTGTCGACCGGGATCAGGCCGATCGGCGCGTCCTCGGGACGGTTCTGCTCGGCCGGGACATAGCCCTTGCCGGTGTTGACCGTGAACTCCATGCGGATCTCGGCGCCGTCGTCCAGCGTGCAGAGAACCAGCTCGGGGTTCAGGACCGAGACGTCGCCGACGGTGTTGATGTCGCCGGCGGTGACGACGCCCGGGCCGGTCTTGCGCAGGGTCATGCGCTTGGGGCCCTCGCCCTGCATCTTCAGCGCGATGGCCTTGATGTTGAGGACGATGTCGGTGACGTCCTCGCGGACGCCCGGGATCGAGGAGAACTCATGCAGCACGCCGTCGATCTGGACGGCGGTGACCGCCGCGCCCTGGAGCGAGGAGAGCAGCACGCGGCGCAGGGCGTTGCCGAGCGTCATGCCGAAGCCACGCTCCAGCGGACGCGCGATCACGGTGGCCTGACGCTTCGGGTCGTCTCCGACCTTCACTTCGAGCTTGTTCGGCTTGGACAAATCCTGCCAGTTCTTGCTGATCACGACCGCACTCCTGGTGCTTCAATGCAATGGCGACGGCGGGCCGCCCCGTACCGGCACCCGCCCTTGCGGGTGCCGCAATCCGATCCGCGGCTCAGACGCGACGACGCTTGCGCGGCCGGCAGCCATTGTGCGGGATCGGCGTCACGTCGCGGATCGAGGTGACGGTGAAGCCGGCAGCCTGCAGCGCGCGCAGCGCCGACTCGCGGCCCGAACCCGGACCGGTGACCTCGACCTCGAGGGTGCGCATGCCATGCTCGGCAGCCTTGCGGGCGGCATCCTCGGCGGCGACCTGGGCGGCGTAGGGGGTCGACTTGCGCGAGCCCTTGAAGCCCATCGTGCCGGCGGACGACCACGAGATCGTGTTGCCCTGCGCGTCGGTGATGGTGATCATGGTGTTGTTGAACGAGGCGTTCACATGCGCGACGCCGGAGACGATGTTCTTGCGTTCGCGACGACGGACGCGTTGGGCTTCCTTGGCCATGGTCTTTCTTTCATCCTTCAGGCGCGCCCGTCATGCCAGGCGCTGGGGAGAGACGTCATGCCCGGACGAAGGTCCGGGCACCTCTTTCAAGACGCGGCGCTGAAGACGCCGCGTAACGACGGAATGGCCGGGACAGGCCCGGCCACCAGATTCGACGCGAGCCGAACCTTACTTCTTCTTGCCGGCGATCGGCTTCGCCTTGCCCTTGCGGGTGCGGGCGTTGGTATGGGTGCGCTGGCCGCGGACCGGCAGCGAGCGGCGATGGCGCAGGCCGCGATAGCAGCCGAGGTCCATCAGGCGCTTGATGTTCATCGTGACTTCGCGGCGCAGATCGCCCTCGACGAGGTAGTCGCGGTCGATCGTCTCGCGGATCTGGAGCACTTCGGCGTCGCTCAGCTGGTTGACGCGGCGCTCGGCGGCGATGCCGACCTTCTCGCAGATCTCCTGCGCCTTGGCCGAGCCAATGCCGTGGATGTACTGCAGCGCGATGACGACGCGCTTGCCAGTCGGAATGTTGACGCCTGCGATACGAGCCATTGTCTCGTCTCTCCATGTCGGCCGCGGTGCCCGGTGGCAGCTGCGGCGGTTGAAAGAACCTCGCGTCCGGTGGAGGCCGGCCCTTGCGAGGCGTTGAATCCGTTCCATGCGAGAATGCGACACCGCCCCTTCTCTCGAAGGCGTCGGCATCGCTCAATGAAACCGGATGGCCGGCTGTTAGTCGCTTCCGGCCCGCCTGTCAAGCTGACCGGGGTCGACCAAGGGGCACCCTGCCCTCACTTCTTCACGAGGCTGCACTTGCTCTCGGAAAGCGGCGCGATGATCTCGGAAGCCGGGATCTTGCGGACGACCTTGAAGTAGTCCCAGGGCGCCTTCGAGGCGGAAGGCGCCTTGGCCTCGACCAGAAGCATGTCGTTGAGCAGGCGGCCATCCTCGCGGATCCTGGCGCCGGGCGCATAGAAGTCCTCGACCGGCAGCTCGCGCATTTTGGCGGCGACCGCAGGTCCCGCAGCCGTCCCGGCGGCTTTCACCGCCTTGAGATAGTGCAGCACCGAGGAATAGACGCTGGCCTGGATCATGCCCGGCATCTTCTTGGTCCGCGCCATATAGCGGTCGGCCCAGTCGCGGCTCGGCTTGTCGGCATCGTGATAATAGGCCGTGGTGGTGATCAGGCCCTTGGCCTTGTCGAGGCCGAGCCCGTGAACGTCGCTCAGCACCACGACCATGGCAGCGAGCTTCTGGCCGCTGTCGACGAGGCCGAACTCGCCGGCCTGCTTGATCGAGTTGATCGTATCCGTACCGGCATTGGCGAAGGCGACGATCTTGGCCTTGGAGGCCTGCGCCTGCAGCAGGAAGGAGGAGAAGTCGGGCGTCGAGAGTGGCGCGCGCACAGTGCCGAGCGTCTTGCCGCCATTGGCGGCGACGATCGATTCGATATCGGCGGTGAGCTGATGGCCGAAGGCATAGTCAGCGGCGATGATGTACCAGCTGTCGCCACCTTCGCGCAGGATCGAGAGCGCCGTGCCCTTGGCCGAGGTCGCGGTGTCGAAGGTCCACATGAAGCCGGTCGCCGAGCAGTCCTCGTTGAAGAGGCGCGTCGTTGCAGGGCCATTGTAGAGCGTGACCTTCTGGCGCTCCTTGGCGATGCCCGCCACGGCGAGCGCGACCGCCGAATTGGTGAGGTCGGCGATGGCCGTGACGCCGTCGACGTCGTACCAGCGCCGTGCAAGCCCAGCGGCGATGTCCGGCTTGTTCTGATGGTCGGCCGCGACGATCTCGATCGGCTTGCCGAGCACCGAGCCGCCGAAATCCTCGATCGCGAGCTTCGCCGCCTCGACCGAGCCGAGCCCGCCGAACTCGGCATAGTTTCCGGACTGATCGTTGAGAATGCCGATCTTGACCGCGTCCTGTGCCCGCGCGGTCGACGCGGCCGCCAGCAGCGCAGCCGCCACAAGGCAAGCAACCCGTTTCATGCTGTCCTCCCGTCTCCGGCCGGCCAGCCGGCGATGGCTGGTCGCCACCGCTCTCGACCAGAGCCGGTCCGTGTCTCGGCCTTCATGGGCCTCTGCCGAGTTCAGTTTCCGGAAGGAGATGTGTCAATTGCGGCAGCGGAGCGCTAAACCGTGCCCGCGCTGGCGCAAATCCGCACAACACGGGCCTGTCGGCCTGCGGCGGGACCTACCGCTTGCGGACGAACTCCGTACGCAGCACGAGCCCCTTGATGCCCTCATAGCGGCAGTCGATCTCCTCGGGATTGTCCGTCAGCCGGATCGTCCGGATCACAGTCCCCTGCTTCAGGGTCTGGTTGGCGCCCTTGACCTTCAGGTCCTTGATCAGCGTCACCGAATCCCCGTCGGCGAGGATATTGCCGGACGCATCGCGGACCTCCGACACCGCGGCGGCGGCAGCCGCCATATCCGAAGCCGGGCGCCACTCGCCGGTCGCCTCGTCATAGACGTAATCGTCGTCGGCCATCGTTCCACTCCATTGAAAAAGCCGCGCGGCGAGCACCGCGCGGCTTGTGAACTCGAAACCTGCTTTGCGGCTCTCAGCCCGCCAGCGCCTTCTCGATCGCCGACGTCACACTATCGATCGGCTGCATGCCGTCGATCGCGGTGAGCTGGCCACGCTTCTCGTAATAAGGCGCGACCACCGCAGTATCGCGGTTATAGGCCTGGAGGCGGGTCTTGAAGACCTCCGGATCGTCGTCCTTGCGCACCGGCTGGCCGGCGGCCTTGGCGTCCTCGGCGCGCCGCACGATACGGTCGACGAGCTTGCTCTGGTCGACCTTGAGCTCCAGCACCTTGTCGAGCTTCAGCCCCTTCGAGGCCAGCATCTCATCGAGCGCCTCGGCCTGGGCCAGCGTCCGCGGAAAGCCGTCGAGGATGAAGCCCTTCTTGGCGTCCTGCTCCTCGATCCGGTCGGCCACGATGCCGATGACGATCTCGTCCGAGACCAGCCCGCCGGCATCCATCACCGCCTTGGCCTTCACGCCGACCGGCGTGCCGGCCGCCACGGCCGCGCGCAGCATGTCGCCCGTCGAGAGCTGCGGAATGCCGTGCTTCTCGACGATGCGTACCGCCTGAGTGCCCTTCCCCGCCCCCGGCGGCCCCAGGAAGATCAGTCTCATCAGCGCTTTGCCCCCCGCAGCTTCGCCTTCTTGACCAGCCCCTCGTACTGATGGGCCAGCAGATGCCCGTGGACCTGCGCCACGGTATCCATCGTCGTGGTCACCACGATGAGCAGCGAGGTGCCGCCCAACAGGATGATCGGAATCTGGGCATAGGAGATCATCATCTCCGGGATCAAGCAGACGATAGTCAAATAGCCGGCGCCGAGCACGGTGATGCGGGTCAGCACGCGGTCGATATGCTCCGCGGTGCGCTCGCCCGGCCGGATGCCCGGCATGAAGCCGCCATGCTTCTTGAGGTTGTCCGCCGTCTCGACCGGATTGAACACGATCGCGGTGTAGAAGAAGCAGAAGAAGATGATCAGCGCCGCATAGAGGATCATGAACAGCGGCCGGCCATGGGCGAGATAGGTCGAGATCGTCGCCAGCATGCCGGTGCCGCCCGAAGCCTGCGAGAAGCTCGCGATCGTCGTCGGCAGCAGCAGCAGCGACGAGGCGAAGATCGGCGGGATCACGCCGGCGGTGTTGAGCTTCAGCGGCAAGAACGAGGTCTGGCCCTCATACATGCGGTTGCCGACCTGGCGCTTCGGATAGTTGATCAGCAGCCGGCGCTGGGCCCGCTCGATGAAGACCACGAAGGCGATGACGACGACGGCCATGACCAGCACGCCGAGCAGCAGGCCGGTCGAGATCGCGCCCTGGCGGCCGAGCTCGAGGGTCTGCGCCAGCTGCGCCGGGAATTCGGCGATGATGCCGCCGAAGATGATGATCGAGGTGCCGTTGCCGATGCCGCGGCTGGTGATCTGCTCACCGAGCCAGAGCAGGAACATCGTGCCGCCGACCAGGGTGATCGTGGTCGAAACCAGGAAGAACGGCCCCGGCTGCAGGACGAGATTGCCCGAGCCCTGCAAGCCGACCGCGATCGCCCAGGCCTGGAAGAGGGCCAGCACCAGGGTCAGGTAGCGGGTGTACTGGTTCAGGATCTTGCGGCCAGCCTCGCCTTCCTTCTTCAGCGCCTCGAAGCTCGGCACCACGCTGGAAAGCAGCTGGATGATGATCGAGGCCGAGATGTACGGCATGATGTTCAAGGCGAAGATCGCCAGGCGGCCGACAGCGCCGCCCGAGAACATGTTGAACATGCCGAGCACACCCTGCTGGGTCTGCTTGAAGAGGTCGGCGACCGCATCCGGGTTCATGCCGGGCAGCGGAATGTAGGTACCAAGCCGGAAGACGACCAGCGCGCCTAGCGTGAACCAGATTCGCTTCTTCAGCTCGTCCGCCTTGGCGAACGCGGCGAAATTCAGGTTTGAAGCAAGCTGTTCAGCCGCGGATGCCATGCGTCCGGTCCTTCGGTGATAGTCAGACAGTCGAACGGCGGCCAAGGCTTCTGGCCCGGCCGCCGTTCGCGTTCAGTCATGTAAGCGTAGGGATCACGCCTGTGAAGCGGCAGCCGTCAAGATCTTGACCGAACCGCCGGCCTTCTCGATCGCTTCGACAGCCGACTTCGACGCGCCAGCGACCTCGAAGGCGAGCTTGGTCTTGAGCTCGCCGACGCCGAGGATCTTGACGCCGTCGCGCGCCGCCTTGCTGATCACGCCCGCGGCGACCAGCGCCTCGATCGTGACGGCGTTCTTGGCGTCGAGCTTGCCGGCTTCGACGGCCTGCTGGATGCGGCCGACATTGACCTCGTTCAGCTCGCGGCCGAACAGGTTGTGGAAGCCGCGCTTCGGCAGGCGACGATACAGCGGCATCTGGCCGCCTTCGAAGCCCTTGATCGCGACGCCCGCGCGGGAGGTCTGGCCCTTGACGCCACGCCCGCCGGTCTTGCCCTTGCCGGAGCCAATGCCACGGCCGACGCGGATGCGCGACTTGGCCGCGCCTTCGTTGTCACGGATATCAGTGAGTTTCATGTTCGCCCCTCCTCACTTCGCGTCGACGACGCGGACGAGGTGCTTGACCTTGTCGACCATGCCACGCACAGCCGGCGTGTCTTCCAGGGTCGACTGGCGGCGGATCTTGTTCAGGCCGAGACCGATCAGGGTCTGGCGCTGAGACGCTTCGCGACGGATCGGGCTACCGATCTGCTCGACGGTGAGGGTCTTCCCAGCTTTTGCCATCGAACCCTCCTCACGCTTCGGCCGCGGCATCGGTGCCGGCATCGCGACGACGCGTCTGCAGGGCCGAAACCTTGAGCGAACGCCGGGCGGCGACGCTACGCGGGCTGTCCTCGTTCTTCAGCGCGTCGAAGGTGGCGCGCACGAGGTTGTAGGGGTTCGAGGAGCCGAGCGACTTCGACACCACGTCCTGCATGCCGACCGCCTCGAAGACGGCGCGCATCGGGCCGCCGGCGATGATGCCGGTACCGGCCGGGGCAGCGCGCAGCACGACCTTGCCGGCGCCGTGGCGGCCGTGGACGTCGTGATGGAGCGTGCGGCCTTCGCGCAGCGGGATGCGGACGAGGCCGCGCTTGGCGGCTTCCGTCGCCTTGCGGATCGCCTCGGGAACTTCACGGGCCTTGCCGTGGCCGAAGCCGACGCGGCCCTTCTGGTCGCCGACGACGACGAGCGCAGCGAAGCCGAAGCGACGCCCGCCCTTCACCACCTTGGCGACGCGGTTGATGTGGACCAGACGATCCACGAATTCGGAATCGCGCTCTTCGCGATCCTGACGGTCACGAGGTTCTCTCGCCATGTCATCCTCTTACTTGCGCGGATCGGACCTGTAAGCCCGCCGCTCGCTCGAGCGCCCCGGACGGGGCAGCCACTATAATGCGGTACGCGGAGAGCCCGTGAGGACCCTCCGCGTACCGCAATTCCTGAACGTCAGAAGCTCAGCCCGCCTTCGCGAGCGGCCTCGGCCAGCGCCTTGACGCGGCCATGGTAGCGATAGGAACCGCGGTCGAAGACCACTTCCTTGACGCCCGCCTTCAGCGCACGCTCGGCAATCAGCTTGCCGATCTGCGTGGCGGCGACGACGTTCGCGCCCGACTTGATGTCGCCGCGGATGTCCTTGTCGAGGGTCGAGGCCGAAGCGAGCGTGAGCCCCTTCGCATCGTCGATGACCTGAACATAGATCTGCTTGCCGGTGCGATGCACCGACAGGCGCGCGCGACCATTGGCAACCGCCTTGATCGAGCGACGGACGCGGGCCTTGCGGCGCGCAGTCGCAACTGTCTGCTTGCTCATCCCTGCCGTCCTTACTTCTTCTTGCCTTCCTTGCGGAAGATGAATTCGCCGGCGTACTTGACGCCCTTGCCCTTGTAGGGCTCGGGGCCACGATAGTCGCGGATTTCCGCGGCAGTCTGGCCGACGACCTGCTTGTCGATGCCGGAGATCACGATCTCGGTCGGCTTCGGCGTCACGATCGCGACACCGGCAGGGATCTCATAGTCGATGTCGTGGCTGTAGCCGAGCGACAGCTTGAGGACCTTGCCGGCCACGGCGGCCTTGTAGCCGACGCCGTTGATCTCAAGCTTCTTTTCGAAACCGGCGGTGGTGCCGATCACGAGGTTGTTGATGCGGGCGCGCGAGGTGCCCCAGAGCGAACGGGCGTGCTTGCTCTGCGAGCGCGGCTGAACGGCGATGGCGCCGTTCTCCAGCACGACCGAGACGTCGTCGGGCACCACGAAGGACATCTCGCCCTTCGCACCCTTGATCTTGACCTCCTGGCCCGCGACGTTGGCGGTGACGCCAGCCGGAACCGGAATGGGCTTCTTACCGATACGAGACATTGGATTTCTCCTGATGAGCAGCTGTGCGCGAAAGGTCAGAAGACCTTGCAGAGCACTTCGCCGCCCACGTTCTGCTCGCGGGCAAGGTGATCGGGCATGACACCCTTCGGCGTCGAGATGATGGTCACGCCGAGGCCATCGGCCACGCGCGGCATCGTCTCCACCGAAGAATAGACACGGCGGCCGGGCTTCGAGACCCGAGAGATCGACCGGATGACCGGCTGGCCCTCATGGTACTTGAGCTCGATGTCGAACTCGGTCCGGCCATTGCCGAACTCGGTCTGGGTGTAACCGCGGATGTAGCCCTCGGCCTGGAGCACGTCGAGCACGCGGGCGCGCAGCTTCGAGCCAGGGGTGGACACGCGGGACTTGCGCCGCATCTGCGCATTGCGGATGCGGGTCAGCATATCTCCGAGCGGATCGATGATCGCCATAACGCTACCTCCTCACCAGCTCGACTTGACGAGGCCGGGAACCAGCCCCTTGTTGCCGAGCTCGCGCAGGGCGACGCGCGACATCTTCAGCTTGCGATAGAAGGCGCGCGGGCGGCCGGTCACTTCGCAGCGGTTACGCACGCGAATGCCGGCAGAATTGCGCGGCAGTTCCGCCAGCTTCAGGCGAGCGAGGAAACGCTCGTCCATGGACTGGCTCTCGTCATTGGCAATCGCGAGAAGCCGCGCACGCTTGCCCGCGAACTTCTTCACGAGCGCCTTGCGGCGGTTGTTGTTCTCGACGGAGCTTTTCTTAGCCATCGATTTCTCCTGGTTTCCGCGTATGAGCGGTGAGGCTCACTGCCGGAACGGGAAGTTGAAGTGCTTGAGCAGGGCGCGAGCTTCGTCGTCCGACTTCGCAGTCGTGCAGACGATCACGTCCATACCCCAGACCTGATCGACCTTGTCGTAGTTGATCTCAGGAAACACGATGTGCTCCTTGATCCCGAGCGCGAAATTGCCGCGCCCGTCGAACGACTTCGGGTTGAGACCACGGAAGTCGCGCACGCGCGGCAAGGCGATGGTGACGAGCCGGTCGACGAACTCGAACATCTTGGTCTTGCGCAGCGTGACCTTGCAGCCGACCGCCATGTTCTCGCGCAGCTTGAAGCCGGCGATGGCGAGACGGGACTTGGTGATGACCGGCTTCTGACCGGCGATCATGGCGAGGTCGCCGGCGGCGTTGTCGACCTTCTTGCGGTCGGCAGTCGCTTCACCAACGCCCATGTTGATGACGATCTTCTCGATCGTCGGCACTTCCATGACGTTCTTGTAGCCGAACTCGGCGATCATCGCCGGGCGGACAACGTCCTCGTAGTGCTTCTTCATACGCGGCGTGAGGGCCGCCTGCTGAGTATCAGCCATCGATCAGATCCCCCGAACGCTTGGCGAAACGGACCTTGCGGCCGTCATCGAGCACCTTGAAGCCGACGCGGGTCGGCTTGCCGTCCTTCGGATCGGCAACGGCAAGGTTCGACAGATCGATCGTCGCTTCCTTGCTGATGATGCCGCCCTCGGACTGCGCCGTGGCCTTGGTGTGCTTCTTGACCAGGTTCACGCCGCGCACGACGGCGCGGCCGTCCTTCGGCAGGACCTGGAGGACTTCGCCGTCCTTGCCCTTGTCACGGCCGGCGAGCACGACGACCTTGTCGCCCTTCTTGATCTTCGCAGCCATTACAGCACCTCAGGAGCGAGCGAAATGATCTTCATGTGGTTCTTGGCGCGCAGCTCGCGCGGAACCGGTCCGAAGATACGAGTGCCCACCGGCTCCTTCTGGTTGTTGATCAGCACGGCCGCATTGCGGTCGAAGCGAATCACCGAACCGTCGGGGCGCTTGACGTCCTTGGCCGTACGAACGACGACCGCCTTCATGACGTCGCCCTTCTTCACGCGGCCGCGCGGAATGGCTTCCTTGATGGAAACCACGATAATATCGCCGATGCGGGCATAGCGCCGCTTCGAGCCGCCGAGAACCTTGATGCACATCACACGGCGGGCGCCAGAATTGTCGGCGACCTCGAGATTCGTCTGCACCTGGATCATGGCCTTGATCCTTCCATTCCATATCAGCGCGGTTTCCGGACGAGAGCTTTAGGCTCCGCCCGGACTACGACTGACGGGGGTCGATCGCCCCCTGGCCTCGAAATGACTTTACGCTTTCGGCGCGCCGTCGAGCACAACCCAGCTCTTCAACTTAGAGATGGGCTTGGATTCCTCGATCCAGACCTGATCACCGATCTTGGCCACCTCGCCCTCATCGTGGGCGTGGTAGTTTTTCGAGCGGCGAACCGTCTTCTTGAGGAGCGGGTGCGTATACCGCCGCTCCACCTTAACCACAACAGTTTTGTTCTGCTTGTCGCTGACGACGACGCCCTGCAGCACGCGCTTCGGCATGGTCTAACTCCTCAGGCGCTCGCGGCGACGGTCTTCGACCGCTGCAGCGTCTTGATGCGGGCGATCTCCTTGCGGACCTCGGTCACGCGCGAGGTGTTCTCGAGCTGGCCGGTGGCGCGCTGGAAACGCAGGTTGAACTGCTCCTTCTTGAGCTTGAGAAGCTCGTCCTGGAGCTGGTCCGTGCTCATAACCTTGAGATCGGACAGGCGTTGCGTAGCTTTCATGTCGCCCTCCTTACTCGGCGATGCGCTGGATGAAGCGGGTCTTGATCGGGAGCTTGGCGGCCCCGAGACGCAGCGCCTCGCGGGCGGTGTCCTCGGCGACGCCGTCGATCTCGAACATGATCCGGCCCGGCTTGACCTTGGCTGCCCAGTACTCAGGCGCGCCCTTGCCCTTGCCCATGCGGACTTCGGTCGGCTTCTTCGAAACCGGGACGTCCGGGAAGATCCGGATCCAGACGCGGCCGGCGCGCTTCATCGCGCGGGTGATGGCGCGACGGGCGGCTTCGATCTGACGGGCGGTGACGCGCTCGGGCATCATCGCCTTCAGGCCGAACTGGCCGAAGTTGAGGTCGGTGCCGCCCTTGGCGACGCCGGAAATGCGCCCCTTGAACTGCTTACGGAATTTAGTGCGCTTTGGTTGCAGCATGGCTCTTCTCGATCAGCCTTACGCAGCCTGCTCGCGACGTTCGCGACGCTCACCACCGGAGCGGCCGCCCTCGTCCGAGAGGCGCTTGTCCTGGGCCATCGGGTCGTGTTCCAGGATCTCGCCCTTGAAGATCCAGACCTTGATGCCGCACGTGCCATAGGTCGTGAAGGCAGTTCCGACGCCGTAGTCGACATCGGCGCGCAGCGTATGCAGCGGCACGCGGCCTTCGCGGTACCATTCCAGGCGCGCGATCTCAGCCCCGCCGAGACGGCCCGAGCAGTTGATGCGGATGCCCTCGGCGCCGAGACGCATGGCCGACTGGACGGCCCGCTTCATGGCGCGACGGAATGCCACACGGCGCTCGAGCTGCTGCGCGATCGAATCGGCGACCAGGGTCGCGTCGATCTCAGGCTTGCGCACCTCGACGATGTTGATCGTCACATCGGCCTTGGTGAGCTTCATCACCGCCTTGCGCAGCTTCTCGATGTCGGCGCCCTTCTTGCCGATCACCACGCCCGGACGAGCCGAGTGGATGGTGACGCGGCACTTCTTGTGCGGGCGCTCGATGATGATCTTCGAGACGGCGGCCTGCTTCAGCAGCTTCATCAGGCTGGCGCGGATGGCCATGTCCTCGTGGAGCAGCTTGCCGTATTCGCCCTTGTTGGCGAACCAGCGCGAATCCCAGGTCCGGTTGATGCCGAGACGAAGGCCGATCGGATTGATTTTCTGACCCATCGTTCTCTCCTCAGGCCTTGGCCGCCTGGACTTCGCGCACCACGATCGTGATGTTGGCGAAGGGCTTCATGATGCGGGCGCCACGGCCGCGGGCGCGGGCGTGGAAGCGCTTCATGACCAGCGCCTTGCCGACGAAAGCCTGGGCGACGACGAGATCGTCGACGTCGAGATCATGATTGTTCTCGGCGTTGGCGATCGCGCTCTGCAGGCACTTGCGCACATCGGTCGAGATCCGCTTGCGCGAGAACTCGAGGTCGGCGAGCGCGGTCGAGACCTTCTTGCCGCGAATGAGCTGGGCGAGAAGGTTCAGCTTCTGCGGGGAGACGCGGAGGTTGCGGGCAACCGCAACCGCC
The DNA here is from genome assembly GCF_032464875.1 of Allobosea rubneri. Classification (NCBI taxonomy): domain Bacteria; kingdom Pseudomonadati; phylum Pseudomonadota; class Alphaproteobacteria; order Hyphomicrobiales; family Alloboseaceae; genus Allobosea; species Allobosea rubneri. The sequence goes on along the minus strand of NZ_JAWDID010000067.1, from coordinate 3,417 downwards.
TCGTTCTCAGGCAGCGCACGGGGGGCGGAGGGCTTTCCCATGGCTTACTTCCTCTTCGCCTTCTTGTCGGCGGCGTGGCCGTGGAAGGTGCGCGTCGGCGAGAACTCGCCGAACTTGTGGCCCACCATCTCCTCGGACACGGACACCGGCACATGCTTGTGGCCGTTGTAGACGCCGAACGTCAGACCGACGAACTGCGGCAGGATCGTGGAGCGGCGGCTCCAGATCTTGATGACTTCCTGCCGGGTCGCCGAACGGGCAACCTCGGCCTTTTTCAGAAGGTATCCGTCGACAAACGGACCTTTCCAAAGCGAACGCGCCATGACGGACCTCAGTTCTTCTTCTTGCGGGCGTGACGGCTCGACACGATGAACGTATCGGTCCGCTTGTTCGAGCGGGTCTTCTTGCCCTTGGTCGGCAGACCCCAGGGCGTGACCGGATGACGGCCACCCGAGGTGCGGCCTTCACCGCCGCCGTGCGGATGGTCGACCGGGTTCATCGAGACACCGCGGTTGTGCGGGCGACGACCCAGCCAGCGCGAGCGCCCGGCCTTGCCGTCGTTGGTGTTCATGTGGTCCGGGTTCGAGACCGCACCGACGGTAGCATAGCACTGACCGCTGATCAGACGCTGCTCGCCCGAGTTCAGGCGAACCACGACATAGCCCTGGTCACGACCGACGATCTGGGCGTAGTTGCCCGCCGAACGCGCCAGCGCCCCGCCCTTGCCGATCTTGAGCTCGACATTGTGGACGATGGTGCCGATCGGCAGCGAGCCCATCGGGGCGGCGTTGCCAGGCTTCACGTCGACCGAGTCGCCGGCGACGACGGTGTCGCCGACAGCCAGGCGCTGCGGAGCCAGGATGTAGCTCAGCTCGCCGTCGGTGTACTTGATCAGCGCGATGAAGGCGCTGCGGTTCGGATCGTACTCGATCCGCTCGACGGTCGCCGCGACGCCGGCCTTGCCGCGACGCTTGAAGTCGATCAGGCGCAGCGTGCGCTTGTGGCCACCGCCGCGGAAGCGGACGGTGATGCGGCCGTTGTTGTTGCGGCCGCCCGAGGACGACTTGCCCTCGGTCAGCGCCTTGACGGGCTTGCCCTTGTAGAGCTCGCTGCGGTCGACGATCACGAGCTGGCGAAGGCTCGGCGTGACCGGCTTGAAATGCTTCAAAGCCATGTTGTCGATCCTCTCTTACAGGCCCGTGGTCACGTCGATGGAGTGACCTTCCTCGAGGGTCACGACCGCCTTCTTGACGTCCGAGCGCTGGCCGAGCCGGCCCCGGAAGACCTTGACCTTGCCCTCGGTGACGAGCGTGTTGACGCTCTTCACCTTGACGTCGAACAGCTTCTCGACCGCCGCCTTGATCTGCGGCTTGGTCGCGGTCTTGGCAACCTCGAAGACGACCTTGTTGTGCTCGGAGAGCATCGTCGCCTTCTCGGTGATCACCGGGCTCACGATCACGTCGTAATGCCGCGGATCCATGTTCTTGGACTGGCTCATTTGAAGCGCGCCTCCAGCGCATCGACAGCCGAGCGCGTCAGCACGAGCTTGTCGCGACGCAGGATGTCATAGACGTTGATGCCCTGGATCGGCAGGACGTCGACATTCGGGATCGAACGCGCGGCCAGGCCGAAGTTCACGTCGATCTCGGCACCGCCGATCACCAGCGCGCTCGACAGGTCGAGCTTGCTGAAATGGCCCAGCAGGACCTTGGTCTTCGGCTCCGCCAGCTTGGCGTCGTCGATGATGATCAGTCCGGCATCCTTGGCCTTGGCCGAAAGCGCATGGCGCAGGGCCAGGGCCTTCACCTTCTTCGGCAGGTCGTGCGCATGGTCGCGCACCACCGGCCCGAAGGCCTTGCCGCCGCCGCGGAACTGCGGAGCCGAAGCCGCACCGTGGCGAGCGCCGCCGGTGCCCTTCTGCTTGTAGATCTTCTTGCGGGTGCGATCGACTTCCGAACGGCCCTTGGTCTTGTGCGTACCGGCGCGGCGCTTGGCCAGCTGGTAGCGGACCATGCGGGCGAGCAGGTCGGCGCGCGGCTCGAGGCCGAAGATCGCGTCGGAGAGCTCGACGGAACCGGCGTTACCGCCTTCGAGAGTGGTGATATCGAGCTTCATCACGCGTTCTCCTCAACGGTCTCGGCCGCAGGAGCCTGGGCGTCGCCACCGGCGACCTTGAACTTGCCCGGAAGCGGAGCGTCCTTCGGCAAGGCGCGCTTGATCGCGTCACGGACGTGGATCCAGCCGCCGGCGACGCCGGGGACCGCACCCTCGACCAGGATCAGACCGCGCTCGACATCCGTCTGGACGACGCGCAGGTTCTGCGTGGTCACGCGATCGACACCCATATGGCCGGGCATCTTCTTGTTCTTGAAGGTCTTGCCAGGGTCCTGACGACCGCCGGTCGAACCGATCGAGCGATGCGAGATCGAGACGCCGTGGGTGGCGCGCAGACCGCCAAAGTTCCAGCGCTTCATGCCGCCGGCGAAACCCTTACCGGTGGTCGTGCCGCTGACATCGACGAACTGGCCGACGACGAAATGGTCGGCGGTGAGCTCGGCGCCGACCGGGATCAGCGCGTCGTCAGTGACGCGGAACTCGACGAGCTTCTGCTTCGGCTCGACCTTGGCGACGGCGAAATGGCCGCGCTGTGCCTTCGAGACGTTCTTGACCTTGGCCAAGCCCGACCCAAGCTGCACGGCGACATAGCCGTTCTTCTCGATCGTGCGATGCGCGACAACCTGGCAGTTGTCGAGCTTCAACACCGTGACCGGGATATGCTCCCCGGCATCGGTGAAGATGCGGGTCATCCCGACTTTCTGTGCAATCACACCGGAACGCATCGGTGCACACCTTCCCTTGGGGTCATGTCCATCCGGAAAACCCGGAAACAGAGGACCCGATGATGGATCAGAGCTTGATTTCGACGTCGACGCCGGCGGCGAGATCGAGCTTCATGAGGGCGTCGACCGTCTGGGGGGTCGGGTCGACGATATCGAGAACCCGCTTGTGGGTCCGCATCTCGAACTGCTCGCGCGACTTCTTGTCGATATGGGGCGAGCGGTTGACGGTGAACTTCTCGATCAGCGTCGGCAGCGGGATCGGGCCGCGCACCTGCGCGCCGGTCCGCTTCGCGGTCGAGACGATCTCGCGCGTCGACGCATCGAGGATGCGATGATCGAACGCCTTGAGGCGGATCCGGATATTCTGACCGTTCATGGTCTTGTTATCTCCGTGACGTGAAAAGGCGAAGGCCACAAAGGGCCTTCGCCCTCAGATCAGCCCTTGCTTACGCGAGGATCGAAGCGACGACGCCGGCGCCGACGGTGCGGCCGCCTTCGCGGATGGCGAAGCGCAGCTTCTCTTCCATCGCGATCGGCACGATCAGGTGCACTTCCATCGAGATGTTGTCGCCCGGCA
>NZ_JAWDID010000066.1:0-29510 GCF_032464875.1 Allobosea rubneri | reverse complement strand
AGCGCTGCGGCGCCGCGAGCCGGTCGCCGACCACGCCCCGCGCCGGAGCAGCGAACGGCCGCGCACGCCGCGGCGGGATGAGATCGACGACGGGCCGAAGGTCAAGGGCCTCGGCGACCACGTGCCGGCGTTCCTGCTGCGCTCGGTTCGGGCCGACTGAAGTCTTTCTCAAGCATCGGGCCCGCCGAACGGCAGAATTCGGCGAGGAAACGTTGCCTTAACTCCACTCCCTTAAGGTCCCGTACGGGTTGAAGGTCGGCGCTTGCCGGCTTTCGGCGGGAAGCTTGTTCCAGCCAGACCAGGACAGGATGTCCCGTTTCGGTTGATGCAGGGCCGGTCATCGTCGTGAGACGAGAGATCGCCCGGCGGGGGACAGGCGTGATGAGCACCGACAATTCAGCTTCGCCGCAGGTTCACGATCTGGCGGAGCGCGTCATCGCCGCCATGCGTCAGCATTACTCGCCCGGATACCCCCGCTCCTTCGAGGTCTGGTACGCCCATCTCAGCGGCGAGATGCCGGCACTGAGCATCGCGATGAACGCGATCATCGCCGGCAGCAATGGCGAGGTCGGCATGGCCGACATCGACACGCTCTATGAGCGCTTCATCGGCACGGAGCGGCTTTCCCGTCAGGCCGAACGCACCAGCCTGCAGGTCCTCGGCGAGATCGACGCCATGATGGCGCTGGTCGACCAGACCCTCGCCTCCAGCGAAAAATACCATGGCCGGCTCTGCGCCATGTCCGACGAGGTCCCGCCTTCAGCCGATCGCCAGCGCCTGCGCGAATGGGTCGAGGCGCTCGTGCTTTCGACCCGCGAGGAAGTGGCGCGCAAGACCCAGCTCGAAACCCAGCTCAGGGAAAGCGCGCACGAAATCCGCAACCTGCGCGAGGCCTTGGAATCGACGCGCGCCGAAGCGCTGACCGACCCGCTGACCGGCCTCGCCAACCGCCGCCATTTCGAGGAGATGCTGCAGAAGGCGATCGATCAGGCCACCTTGCGGCGTGAACCCTTCGCGCTGGTCATGGCCGACATCGACTTCTTCAAGCATTTCAACGACACGCATGGTCACCTCACCGGCGACCAAGTGTTGCGCCTAGTCTCACGGACCATGAAGGACAAGTTCAAGGACAAGGCGGTGATCACCCGCTTCGGCGGCGAGGAATTCGCGATCATCCTGCCGGACGCCGACGTCACCGCCGGAAAGTTCGGTGCCGAGACCGTGCGGCAAGCCTTGCTGACCCGCGAGCTGGTCAAGCGTTCGACCAATGAGAATCTCGGTCGCATCACCATCTCGCTCGGCGTCGCGGTCTATCATCGCGGCGACACGATCAGCTCGATCGTCGAGCGGGCCGACAGCGCGCTGATGCAGGCCAAGCGCGACGGCCGAAACCGGACCGTCACCGAGGAGGCAGTGATGGATTCGACCAGGGTCGCCTAAAGGCCGTCCGGGCGCTACTGCGCCGCGACTGCACTCTCCGCCCGCGGCTTGATCTCGACCGATTCGCCGCAGCCGCAGGCCGAGACCTGATTGGGATTGTTGAAGACGAAGGTCGACGAGAAGCGATCCGTCCTGAAATCGAGCTCGGTACCCAGCAGGAACAGTACGGCCTTGCCGTCGACGACCACGGTCGCGCCCTTCTCGGTCACGACCTCGTCGCCCTTCCTGGCTTCGCGCGCGACCTCGAAGGTGTATTCCATGCCGGCGCAGCCGCCCTTCTTGACGCCGACGCGCAGGCCCAGTGCCGGCGTCCCCGCATCGTCATTGGCCGATTGCGCCATGATCTCGCGAATGCGCGCCGCAGCGGCGTCGGTCAGCGAGACCACCTTCAAACCAGGTAGCGAGAACATTCCCTCGTCCCTCCTCGACCGGATTCAAGGTCCGGTGAAAACAGGATTGCATCCCGCAACATAGGGATTGGTGAACGCAACGTCGAGATGCGCCAATGCAGCCATGCCAATTCACCGGGGTGCATTGCGCGGCACCGCTGCCCGTGCACTGTGGCGCTTCATCTCCATTTTCCGGATATCGACCAGAAGCCGCCATGACCTATCGCCTGCACCGGCCCGAAGCGCTCCGCGCCCTCACCGCCGCCATGATCACCGCCGCCGGCTGGAGCGAGACCGAGGCCCGGGAGACGGCCGAGCATCTCGTGCTCGCCAATCTCAGCGGCCATGACAGCCACGGCGTCGGCATGCTGCCGCTCTATTTCAACTCGCTCGCCGACGGCAATCTGAAGCCGGAATCGAAGTTGTCGATCCGGATCGAGGCCGGGCCGTTCCTGATCGCCGACGGCAACGTCGCGCTCGGCCAGCCGACCGCCCGCGATGCCGTGGAACGCGGCATCACCATCGCGCGGGCCGGCGGCGTCGCCATCCTAAACCTGCTCGACGCCCACCATATCGGCCGCATCGGTCATTACGCGGAAGTCGCTGCGGCGGCGGGGCTGATTTCGCTGTTCTGGGTCAATGTCGCCGGCCGCCCGCCGATCGTGGCTCCCTATGCCGCAAAGGAAGCGCGTTTCGGCACCAACCCGCATGCGATCGGCATCCCGGTGCCCGAGAACGACCCGATCATCCTGGATTTCGCCACCAGCCGCATGGCCCATGGCAAGGCACGCGTCGCGCTCAACAAGGGCGTGCCGGTGCCGGAGGGTTACATCATCGACGGCGAGGGCCGCCCGACGACCGACCCCAAGCACGTCTTCCAGCACGCCATTCCCGACCTGCCGCTCGGCGCGCTGCTGCCCTTCGGCGACCACAAGGGCGCCGGCCTCTCGCTGATCGCCGAGCTGCTCTCGGCCGGGCTGATGGGTGCCGCCCGCATCGACGAGAAACCGCATCGCAGCTGGATCATCAACTCGCTGTTCGGCGTGCTGATCGACCCTGCAAGGCTGGAACCCGATGCCAGCCTGCGCCGCAAGCGCATCGAGAGCTATCTTGCCTTCGTGCGCGCGGCCGCGCCGCAGGACCCGGCGGCGCCGGTTCTGGCTCCGGGCGACAAGGAGCGTACCACCCGGATCGAGCGCCAGCGCGACGGCATCCCGCTCGACGACGAGACCTGGTCGCAGATCGTCGCTGCCGCCAAGCGCCACGGCATCGACGCCGAGAGCTTCTGAGGCGATATGACGCTCGCCGAGTACAACGCCTTCTGCGCCGCCCTGCCAGCGACGACCCATGTCGTGCAATGGGGCGGTGCCGACGTCTGGAAGGTCGGCGGCAAGGTCTTCGCCCTCGGCCGGGACGAGGCCGGCGGGGCCCTCTTCGTCTCGTTCAAATGCTCGCCCATGGCCTATGAGATGCTGCGCGATGCGCCCGGCTGCCGCCCGGCGCCCTATCTCGCCTCACGCGGCATGAAGTGGATCCAGCGCTTCTCCGATGAGAGTCTGCCGGACGATGCCTTTCGCGACTATCTGCGCGAGAGCCATCGGCTGGTCGCCGCCGGGCTGACGAAGAAGGTCCGCGCGGACTTGGGCCTGAGCGGCTGAGACGTACGTCAGTCTCGGGCGAAGCGAAGCGCAGACCCGAGAACCTCATGACCAGAAGGTGCCATTCAGAGCCTCTTTCGGCCTGAGATGCTCGGATCAAGTCCCGAGCATGGGGCGCCTTGCTCACAACGTCGCTTCGCCGCGCAGCACTGGTACGCAGCCGCCGCCCACGGTCGCGCGGATTTCTCCGTCGCCCCGCCGTGCAGCGACATGCAGCAGGCTCGGCCGCCCCATCTCGACACCCTGGGTGATCTCGAAGGCGACCGCCTCCTCGCTTCCCAGCGACAGCGTCAGCGCCGCCAGCGTTGCGCTGGCGCTGCCGGTCGCCGGATCTTCCCAGGTGCCGGCCAGCGGCGCGAACATCCGGGCGCGGGCATTGTTGGCGTCCCAGGCATAGAGGAACAGCGACAGGCGCCCCTCCAGCACCGGATTGGCCTGTGCGAGCCTACGGTAGGCGTTGATGTCCGGCGCCGCGCGGGCGAGCGCTTCCGACTTGATCTCGACCAGCACGAACTTGACGCCAACCGAGGCCTGCTGCGGCTGGTGGCGGCTGACGACGATATCCTCCGGGGCGAGCCCGACGCAGGCTGCGATCGCATCGACCGGCAGCGTCAGGCCGAGCGAGAGCGGCTGCGGCGCGGCAATGGTAGCCCCGGTCACCAGCCCGGCGGCATCGCGCGTCACCTTGACCTCGACGAGTCCCGCCATTTCCTCGAACAGCAGCAGGCCGTCGCGATCGCGGCCATGGGCGGCGAGCACGCAGGCCGTTCCGACATTGGGATGGCCCGCAAAGGGCATCTCGGCAGTGCGGTGGAAGATGCGGACGCGGGCGGTGTTCGCCGGGTCGCTCGGCGGCAGGACGAAGGTCGTCTCGCTATAGTTCATCTCGGCCGCCAGCGCCTGCATCTCGGCGTCCGACATGCCGCGCGCATCGGTGAAGACCGCGAGCTGGTTGCCGCCGAAGCGACGGTCGGTGAAGACGTCGACGGTCTCGTAGGGATAGGTCGGCATGGCGGTTCTCCGGCAGCGCGATCAGGCTGCCGGGAGAGTGCCATTGGCGGCCCTGCGCGGGAAATCAGGATTCGGAATGCGACCGATCAGCCCGCGCTCGCCGGATGTCAGAAGCCGATCAGGCCCACCAACGCTCGCCTATGGCAAAGCGGCCGGCCGCCTGCTCGATCACCTCGCCCAGCGAGAACAGCGTCTCCTCGTCGAAGGGCCGGCCGATCAGCTGCAGCCCGAGCGGCAGGCCCTGGCTGTCGAGGCCGGCCGGGACGGCGATGCCGGGCAGGCCCGCCATGTTCACCGTCACCGTGAAGATGTCGTTGAGATACATCTCGACCGGGTCGGCGGAACCCTTTTCGCCGATACCGAAGGCGGCCGACGGCGTCGCCGGCGTCAGCACCGCGTCGATGCCTGAGGCATAGGCCTCCTCGAAGTCGCGCTTGATCAGCGTGCGGACCTTCTGGGCGCGCAGGTAATAGGCGTCGTAATAGCCCGAGGACAGCACATAGGTGCCGATCATGATGCGGCGCTTGACCTCGGCACCGAAGCCGGCGGCGCGGGTCTTCTCGTACATCTCGACGATATCGCGGCCCGGCTCGCGCAGGCCGTAGCGCACGCCGTCATAGCGGGCGAGATTGGACGAGGCCTCGGCCGGTGCGACGATGTAGTAGGCCGGCAGCGCGTATTTGGTGTGCGGCAGCGAGATCTCGACGATCTCGGCTCCGGCGGCCTTCAGCCAGGCAATGCCCTGCTGCCAGAGCGCCTCGATCTCCGGCGAGATGCCGTCGATGCGGTACTCCCTGGGAATGCCGATCTTCATGCCCTTGACCGAGCGGCCGACGGAAGCCTCGTAGTCCGGCACCGGCTGGTCGACCGAAGTCGTGTCCTTCGGGTCATGCCCGGCCATCGAGCGCAGCATCACGGCGCAGTCGCGCACCGTCTTGCCGATCGGCCCGGCCTGGTCGAGCGAGGAGGCGAAGGCGACGACGCCCCAGCGCGAGCAGCGGCCATAGGTCGGCTTGATGCCGACCGTGCCGGTGAAGGCGGCCGGCTGGCGGATCGAGCCGCCGGTATCGGTCGCGGTCGCAGCCAGGCAAAGATGCGCGGCTACGGCCGCGGCTGAACCGCCCGACGAGCCGCCGGGAACGAGGTGGTTGCCCTCGACGCTGCCGGCCGCGCCGGCGCCGACATTCGAGCCCTCGCGCCGCCAGGGATTGACCACCGGGCCAAAGGCCGAGGTCTCGTTCGACGAGCCCATGGCGAATTCGTCATTGTTGAGCTTGCCGAGCATCACCGCGCCATCGCGCCAGAGCTGGCTCGAGACGGTCGATTCATAGGCCGGCACGAAATTGCCGAGGATCTTCGAGCAGGCGGTGGTGCGCACGCCTTCAGTCGCGAAAAGGTCCTTGATGCCGAGCGGAAGGCCTTCGAGCGGTCCGGCCTCACCTTTCGCCAGCCGCGCATCGGAGGCGGCCGCCTGCTTCAGCGCGTGCTCCGGCGTTTCCAGCACATAGGCGTTGAGCGCCCGCGCCTGCTCGACGGCGGCGACATGCGCCTTGGCGAGCTCGGTGGCGGAAAAGCTCTTGGCCTTCAGCCCGTCGCGGGCTTCGGTCAGGGTCAGGCGGGTGAGATCGGTCACGATGGAAAATCCGAAAAACTGGGCTGTCGGGCGCTTCGCAAGGCTCGCCGCGATGGCGAGCGCGCGCCTTACTCGATGACCTTCGGCACCATGAAATAATCGTCCTCGGAGGCCGGGGCGTTGGCGACGATCGTCTTGGCGATCTCGCCATCGGTGACGACGTCCTGCCGCTTCTTCATCGCCATCGGCGTGACAGAGGTCATCGGCTCGACGCCGGCGACATCGACCTCGTTGAGCTGCTCGACGAAACCGAGGATGGCGTTGAGCTCGCCTTGCAGCTTCGCGACATCAGCGTCCTCGACGGCGATGCGCGAGAGATGCGCGACGCGTTTGACGGTGGCGGCGTCGACCGACATGGGTGGGCTCCTGAACTTCGCAGCGCTGGCGAACATGAAGTGTGGTCACGGGCTATACGGCCCGCGAGGCCGGCCCGCAACACGCCGGGCAACGGGCCATGCGGGGAACCCTCTCCTGGAAGGAGAGGGTTCCCCGCGCTCATCGAGGATGCGGCGTGGCTTTCAGACCGCCACCGCCTTGCCCTTCTCCGGCACCAGCACCTCGATGCCGCTGCCCGCCATCGCCGAGACGAAGGCCGAAGCGTTCTGATCGATGATCGGGAAAGTGCCGTAATGGCAGGGAATCGCCAGCTTCGGCTTGACGAAACGCGTCATCGCAAGCGCTGCGGCCTTGCCGCCCATGGTGAAGCGGTCGCCGACCGGGCAGATGCAGATCTCGACGCCATGCATCTCGGAAATCAGCGCCATGTCCGAGAAGATGTCGGTATCGCCCATGTGCCAGAGCGTCTTCTCACCGGCAGCCTTGATGATGGCGCCGTTCGGGCTGCCGACCGGTACGACGACACCGGCCTCGCCCATGCCGGCCGAATGGTCGGCACGGACGAGGCTGACCGAGAAGGCGCCGAGATCGATGGTGCCGCCGGTGTTCATCGGCTCGAACTTCTTCAGGCCCTTGGACGCCAGGTGCATGCAAAGGTCGTAATTGCTGATCACCGTGGCATCGTTCGCCTCGGCAATACTGAGCGCATCGCCGACATGGTCGCCATGGCCATGGGTGATCACGATGTGGCTGACGCCCTTGGCCGCCGCTGCCGCATCGCCCTCGAAGGACGGATTGCCGGTGAAGAACGGGTCGATCAGGATCGAGGTGCTTGGCAAATCGACGCGAAAGGCCGAGTGGCCGAACCAGGTGAGCTGCATGTCGGTCTCCACGAGAGGCATCTGGACAGCGCCTGTCTAGGACGGCGAGATGAAGCAGCCAAGCCGAACCGCACGCGGAGGACCCAGCCATGACCGACGCAGCCACACTCGCCCGCCGGATCGCTCAAGGCCGTGGTGACGAACCGGCCGATCTCGTCATCCGTGGCGCAAAACTGCTCGACCTCGTCTCCGGCGACCTCATCGAGACCGATATCGCGCTCTGCGGGGACTCGATCGTCGGCACCTATGGCCGCTATGAAGGCAAGGCGGTCTTCGATGCCAAGGGGCTGATCGCCGTGCCGGGCTTCATCGACACGCATCTGCATGTCGAATCGTCGCTGGTGACACCGCTCGAATTCGAGCGCTGCGTCCTGCCGCACGGCGTCACCACCGCGATCTGCGATCCGCACGAGATCGCAAACGTGCTGGGCGCCGAGGGCATCCGCTATTTCCTCGCCTGCGCGCAGGCGATGCGGATGGATCTACGGGTCCAGCTCTCGAGCTGCGTGCCGGCGACGCATCTTGAAACGGCAGGCGCCGCGCTCGAGGCCGGCGATCTCACGCCGTTCATGAACCATCCCAGGGTGATCGGCCTTGCGGAGTTCATGAACTTCCCCGGCGTGCTGCATCGCGACCCCGGCTGCCTCGCCAAGCTGGCTGCCTTTGCCGAACGCCATATCGATGGCCACGCGCCGCTCGTGCGCGGCATGGACCTGAACGGCTATCTCGCTGCGGGCATCCGCACCGACCATGAGACGACGACGCTCGACGAAGCCCGAGAGAAGCTCGCCAAGGGCATGGCGATCCTGATCCGCGAGGGCTCGGTCTCAAAGGATCTGCACGCCCTGATCCCGCTGATCACGCGCGATGCCTCACCCTTCCTCGCCTTCTGCACCGATGACCGCAATCCGCTCGACATCGCCGAGGAAGGCCATCTCGACTTCATGATCCGCACAGCGATCGCCCATGGTGCCGACGTGCTCGCGACCTATCGCACCGCCAGCCTGTCGGCCGCGCGCAATTTCGGCCTTTTCGACCGCGGCTTCATCGGGCCGGGCAAGCGCGCCGACATCGTCTTGCTCGACGATCTCGCCGCCTGTCGCGTTGCCCATGTTTTTGCCGGCGGAAGGCTGGTCGAGGAGGCGCTGTTCGCCGATCGCCGGCCGGTCGCGCCGGTCGGGCTCGCCAGCGTCAAGAGCCGGCACCTGACGCCGGACGACTTCACGGTCCGGGCCCGCTCCGGCGAGACGCCGGTGATCGGCGTCGTCCCCGGCCGCATCATCACCGAGCGGCTGTCCATGCGCCTGCCGGAGCAGGACGATGTCGCCCTGCCCGATCTCGCCCAGGATGCGATCAAGGTCACGGTGATCGAGCGCCATGGCCGCAATGGCGGCATCGCGACCGGCTTCGTCCATGGCTTCGGCATGAGGCACGGCGCCATCGCCTCCTCGGTCGGCCATGACAGCCATAATCTCTGCGTCGTCGGGGTGGACGAGCCTTCGATGGCGGCTGCGGCGAACCGGCTGATAGCGCTCGGCGGCGGATTCGCCGTGGCGGAAGCCGGCGAAGTCACGGCCGAACTCGCGCTTCCCGTCGCTGGCTTGATGAGCGAGCGACCCTTCGAGGAGGTTCGCCATGGGCTGGAAGGGCTGCGCAGCGCTGCGAAGGCGCTCGGCGTTGTCCTAGCCGAGCCCTTCCTTCAGGTCGCCTTTCTGACCCTGCCGGTGATCCCGCATCTGAAGATCACCGACAAGGGGCTCGTCGACGTCGATCGCTTCGACTTCGTCTGACGGCAGGCAGGCAAGTCTGGCCGGCGCGCCGAGACGCTGCCTTAGTCGCGCGCGAAAAGTTCCGCGCAGCGCGAGAAGGACAGACCCATGCCGCCGGTATCGCGGCTGATGCGGATCGACTCGATGATTCCCTGCGGATCGGCCGCGATCTGGGCTTCGCAGACATAGTTGAGCTGCCGCGGCGGCTGGTAGCTCGTTGTCGTGGTCATGGTGCGCCGGCCATCCAGCGTCTGGGTCGGCACGCTACGGGTCTGGAAGCTGCCGAGGCGATACGAGGTCGCCTCGCCGCCGCGCCAGGTGTAGATCTGGCCGCCATTGTCGCGCGGGAATCCGGTCACCGGCGGGCCGTTCGCGACGAAGAAGGAATCGGCGCTCTGTCCGACCCAATCGCTCCTGAGGTTTTCCGCCGCCTGCTGCGTGGTCTGGCATCCGGCCAGAGCCACGGCGATCACGGCAACAAGCATAGTCGTCTTCATCTCGTCCCTGAACGGTTTCCCCGGCCCCCTATGCCGGCAGGGATGATCTCCTAGCCCAGAGACCTTCAGGTTTCGCGACGCGGTTCCGTAAAATCGACGGCAGGCGATTAACCGGCCGGTCGCCGCAGCGCCGGCCGGATGAGCGTCAGAGATCGACTTCTATCCCTTCGGCCTTCGCCTTCGCGCGCAGGCCGTAGCGGCGCATGCCGGGGAGTCTGGTTCCGTCCTGCTCCTCAATAGCATGCGCCAGGAGCTTCATCCGTTCTGCGAACCAGTTCCCGCCCATGCTCGCGGGATCGATGGCGAGGATGAGCTGGCCGGTATCGGGCGGGCCGCCCTTGTCGTCGAGGAAGGAGGAGGCCTGGAAGGCGAAATGCGTACCGACCAGCGCGGCAGCCAGGATCTCGACCATCATGGCGAGCGTCGCGCCCTTGGCGTCGCCGAGCGGCACCATCGTGCCGGCGAGTGCGGCAGCCGGGTCCGTGGTCGGCTTGCCCGCAGCGTCCAACGCCCAGCCTTCCGGGATGCTCTCGCCCTTCTGCTTGGCGGCGACGATCGGCCCGCGGGCGACCTTGGACAGCGCCATGTCGATGACCAGTGGCTCGCGACCGGCGAGCGGCGCGGCGAAGGCGATCGGATTGGTGCCGAAAACCGGCTTCGCCCCGCCCCAGGGCGCGATCGCTCCCGGCGTGTTGGCGAAGAGCAAGGCGACCAGCCCCTGTTCGGCGAGCCTTTCGACATGCAGCCCGGCTGCACCGCAATGGTTCGAGCGACGGATCGGCGCCGCGACGATGCCTTGCCGGCGCGCGAGCTCGGGCAGCTCGACGATGGCGAGGTCGATCGCCGGATAGGCGAAGCCATGGGCGGCATCGATCGCCAGCACGCCGGGCTTGGGCTGGCGTGCCGTCGGCACCGCCTGTCCGTCGATCTTGCCGGACTTCAGCATGGCGAGATAGGTCGGCACCCGAGACAGGCCGTGGCCCTTGAGGCCGTCCGCCTCCGCCGCGATCAGCGCCTGCGCCACTGAGGCCGCATTGGCGGCGGAAGCGCCTGCTCCGACGAACAGCGCCGCGACCTTATCCTCCGCCTCTGCGAGCGAGTACCGCGTCATGCCCGGCCCTCCAGGGCAGCGATGACCCGCTCGGCGACGAGCCCGGAGACCCGCCCGTTCGATTCCACCGTGTTGCCGGCGATATGCGGGGTCAGGATCAGGTTCGGCGTGCCGGCAAAGAGCTTGGCGCCGTCCGCCTTGAGCGGCTCCTGCTCGAAGACGTCGAGCGCCGCTCCTGCGAGCCTACCGCCCTTCAGCGCCGCGACAAGGGCCGGCTCGTCCATGACGCCGCCGCGCGCCGCGTTGATCAGCACCGCATCGGGCTTCATCTTGGCGAAGGCGGCCTCGCCGATCACGCCGCGCGTCTCGGGCGTCAGCGGCAGATGGATCGAGAGCACGTCCGACGTTGAAAGCAGGCCATCGAGTTCGAGTTTCTCGACGCCCTGCCAGACCGGCGCGCCCGCCGGCACATAGGGATCGTAGGCGGCGACCGTCATGCCGAGTGCCTTTGCATGCCGGGCGACGTCGCGCGCGATCGCGCCGAACCCGACGAGCCCCATGCGCTTGCCGGCGATCTCGCGGCCGATCAGCTTCGTCTTGGGGAACTCGCCGGCGAGCATCGCCGCATTGGCGAAGTAGGCCCCGCGCAGCAGCGTCATCGCCGTGCCGATCACGTACTCGACCACCGAGAGGCTGTTGGCCCCGGTCGCCGGGAAGACCTTGATGTCGCGCGCCGCGCAGGCCGCCATGTCGATATTGTCGAGCCCGACGCCGAGCCTACCGACGACCTTGAGATTCCCAGCGGCCGCCAGCAGCTCGCCCCGCACCTGCGTCTGGTTGCGCACGATCAAGGCCGACACCGTGGCGACCAGCCGGGCGAGTTCCTCCGGCTTGCCGAACAGTTCGGGGTCATGATGCACGGCATAGCGTGCCTTGAGCGACGCCACCGCCGCCTCGTCCATGAATTCGGTGATGACGATGTCGGTCATGGCGTCTCGCAGGGTTGGCTGTCTTCAGCCCATGAGGATAAGGCCGCCGGTCGCGACCACGAGGATGACGAGGCTCGTGCCGGTGACGAGCGCGATGTGGCGCCAGCCAAGCCGGGCCATCGCTGCGATCGAGGTGCCGAGGCCCAGCGCCGCGATGGCGATCAGCAGCCCCCAGCGCGAGGCTTCGAGCAAGGCGGCGCGGATCGGCTCGTAGACGCCGGCAAGCGCGGGCTGCGTGGCGATGGCGCTGTTCACCAGGCACAGGATGAGAAAGACGATGGCGAAAACCGGCACCGGCACGTTGGCCGCACCATGCTCCCCGCCATGGCGGGTCATCCACCAGCCGACGACCAGCACCGAAGGCAGGAGCAGGAAGACCCGGAAGAGCTTGACGATCACCGCCGCATTGGCCGCCTCGTCGGAAACCGACTGACCGGCGCCGACGACCTGCGCGACGTCGTGGATGGTCGCGCCCAGCATGACGCCGGTCTGTTGCTCGTTGAGGCCCAACCAGACACAGATCAGCGGGTAGGCCAGCATCGCGACCGTCGCCAGCGCATTCATGGCGATGACGGTGAAGGCGATATCCGCCGCCTTTCCGCGATAGTCGGGCACGACGGTCGCGGTGGCGAGCGCGGCCGAGGCGCCGCAGACGGCCGTCGCGACGCCGCCGAGCGCGCCCATGCCGGTCTCGCGGCCAAGCAGCCGCGCCAGCGCGAAGCCGACGGCGATCGTCACGGCCATGGAAGCCACGACCAGCACCGCCGTACCGATCCCGAGCGCGATGATGTCGCCGAGCGCGATGCGCAGCCCGAGCAGCGCGATCGCCCAGCGCAGCATTTTCTTGACGCAGAAGGTCATGCCCGGAAGGAAGCGCTGGTTGTTCGCGACCAGATGCAGCGCCATGCCGATCAGGAGCGCGATGACGACGGCGGGGATGCCGACCTTGCCGCCAGCCAGCTGCTTTAGCACCGGCTCGGCCAGCACCGAGACGATGGCCACCGCAGTCGAGAGCGCGATTCCCGGCAGGAGCTTGCCTAGAACGCCGCCGCGCGCTTCCTCGGTCAGAGCAGCCATATCATTCCAGTCCGATTACGAAGCGCAGATGCGGCTCGTCGCCGTAGCGCGGATTGACGAAGGTCTCGGTGAGCACCCCGCCATTCTTTTCGATGACGCGGCGCGAGAGGTGATTGTCGTGGTCGCAGACGATCTCGACCTGCGATAGCCCGACATCGCGCGCCTCGTCGAGTATCAGCGCCAATGCTTCAGTCGCATAGCCGCGGCCGCGATGGGCCGGAAGCAGCGTGTAGCCGACATGGCCGAGCACATGCTCAGGCAGCTGGGCCGTGCCGTCCTGCCAGCGCAGCCCGATCGTGCCGATCAGAGGCTCGCCAGGCTGGTCGAGCGCGACGATCCAGCGCAGCCGGTCGGGCAGGCGCTGGACTTCGGCTCCATCGGCCAGGCGGATCATCTCGCCCGGCCGGAGCAGCCAGGCAATGAACTCGCCCGGATCCCGTTCGATCCGGGCAAGATATTCGCCGGTCACGTCGCGCGAATTGTTCGGCGACCAGCCGGCTCGCATCGCATCGGCATAAGCGTCGAGCAGCGCGAGCGAGGGCACGCGCAGGCCAACCCGCGACGCCTCCCCCGCCGAGCGCTGCCCTGGCGCCGCCACCTGGCTCACGCGCTCCGATAGAGCTTCGTCATCGAGAACTCGCGATGGCCCAGCGCCTCGGCTGCCGTGAGGCGGCCATTCGCCGTACGCACGATATTCTCGATCAGCGCGTCGCCCGCCTGCGGGATCGTCATGTCGCGGCGCAGGATGCCGGAGACGTCGACGTCGATATGCTCGGGCATGGTCCGCATCGTCTTCGGGTTGCCGGTGATCTTGATCACCGGGACGATCGGGTTGCCGATGACGTTGCCCTGCCCGGTCGGGAAGGTGTGCACGACATAGCCGCCCGCCGCCATCAGGGTCACGCACTCGGCTGCGGCCGAGGAGGTGTCCATGTAATAGAGGCCCGGCCCGCTCGCGGGCGCCTCGGCCGGCTGCAGGATGTCGATGAACTTGCACTCGCGGCCGATCTTCTCGAGGTTGCCGAGCGCCTTTTCCTCGATCGTCGTCAGACCACCGGCGATATTGCCCTTGGTCGGCTGCGAATCCGAGAGATCGTCGGTCTTGTGGGCCTCGATGACGTCGTCCTGATAGGCCTTCCACATCTTGTACCAGCGCTCGCCGACCTCAGGCGTCGCCGCGCGCGCCTTGCAGAGGTGCTCGGCGCCGGTGATCTCGGAGGTCTCACCGAAGACACCGTAGACGCCGCGCGGGATCCACTTGTCGTACATGTTGCCGACGGTCGGGCAGGAGGACAGACCCGTCGTGGTGTCCGACTCACCGCACTTGGTCGAGACCCAAAGCTCCTCGATGCCGCACTTGGTGCGCTGCAGCTCGGTCGCCCACTGCACGAATTCTTTGGCGACATAGGAGGCGCGGGCGATCGTCGAGATGTCGCCATGGCCCTCGATGCCGAAGCCGACCACCGGCTTGCCGGTCTTGGCGATGCCGTCGACGACGCGCTTGGTCCAGCCATCCTCGATGCCGATGACCACGACGGCGGCGACGTTCGGGTTCGAGCCGGTGCCGATCAGCGTGCGGAAATGGACCTCGAGATCCTCGCCGAACTGCAGGCGGCCATAGGCATGCGGGATCGCCAGCGTGCCCTTGACGTTGTTGGCGACGGCCTCGCAGGCGGCGTTGGAGAGATCATCGAGCGGCAGCAGCAACACATGGTTGCGCACGCCGACGCGGCCATTCTCGCGGCGCCAGCCGAAGAAGGAGTCGAGCGAGCGACCGGTCGGGCGCTTGATCTGCGGCACCTTGAACTCGGGCGCCTCGATCTTGCGGCCTTTGACGCGGCCGAGCTTGCCCTTCACGAGATCGAAATTGGCGACGATGGACGACATCAGAAAATCCTCGACTGGGGGGCTCTACCGGCTGCGGGAGCCCGAATTTCAGGAATGGCGACAGGCAGCGCTCACCAGCGCTTCGTCTTCACGTTGTGAACGTGGAGATGCTCGCCCTGGCGGATGTCGCCGATGGCCTTGCCGATGTCCTGCCCGTACTTCCAGATCGTGTCGCCCTTCTTGATGTCCTTCAGCGCGACCTTGTGGCCGATCGGAATGTCCATCTTGGCGGTCAGCCGGAAATCGGAATTGTCGTGGGTGATGACGCCCAGCATGTCGGTCCCGGCCTTCAGGCCCTCGACCACGACGACGCCGACGGTGTCCTTCTTCTCGTGCACCAAGAGATGCGGCTTGCTCATTCCGGCCTCCTTGCTTGTTCCTCGGGTGATTTGTCGGGCCTCGTGAAAATCGGGCTCGACCTTCCCGGCGCCAAGTCTTATATAAGACACATGAGTGTGCACAAGCTGGAAAATGCAGCACCGTCGAACGAAGCCGGCATGCCCGAGACTCTGGGCTTCCGGCCGCTCTATCGGCAGGTGAAGGCGATCTTCGTGCGCCGCCTGGTCGACGGCGTCTGGGCGCCCGGCGCCGTGCTGCCGAGCGAAGGCCAGCTCGCGGCCGAGATCGGCGTGAGCCAAGGCACGGTGCGCAAGGCGCTCGACGAACTCGCGGCCGAGAACCTGGTGGTGCGCCGCCAGGGCCGCGGCACCTTCGTCGCCGAGCATGATGAGCGCCGCATCCTCTTCCAGTTCTTCAAGCTCGCGCCCGACCAGGGCGCGCCGCGCTTTCCAGACAGCGTCGTGCTGAGCACCGCGACCGGCCTCGCCGATGCCGGCGAGCGCGAGGCGCTCGACCTTTCCGAGAGCGACAGCGTGATCCGGATCCGGCGCCTGCGCTCCTTCGGCGAGACGCCGCTGATCATCGAAACGTTGAGCCTGCCGCAGAAGCTCTTTCCCGGGCTCGAAGCGGGCCCGATCCCGAACAATCTCTACAGCCTCTATGCCGGCCATTACGGCGTGACGATCGCCCATGCGCGCGAGCGCCTGAAGGCGATCGCGCTCACGGCGGAGGATGCAGCCGTACTCGGCGTCGCCGCCGGCGACCCGGCCTTGCAGATCGACAGGCTCGCCTTGTCGCTCGACGGCATGCCCGTCGAGCGACGGCTCAGCCTCTGCCTGACACAGGAGGTCCACTACCTCTCCGACCTGCGCTGAGGGGCGCCGGGCGGCAGAGACCGCACTTTCCAAGCAAGCCGCCGCAGAGCGGTCAGACTTAACCGGAGGAAGTGAATGATTGCAGGTTTCAGACGCTTGCTGGCGACGCGCCGTAGCGCCCTCGCCGGCTTGATGGCATTCGCGCTTTGCGCACCCGCCGCAGCACAGAATTTTCCCACCAAGCCGATCACCCTGATCGTGCCCTTCGCGGCCGGTGGCCCGAGCGACGTGATCGCGAGGCTGCTCGGCGAGCATATGGGCCGAACGCTCGGCCAGCAGGTCGTGGTCGAGAACGTCGCCGGCGCCGGCGGCACGGCAGGCGCCAAGCGCCTCGCCACGGCCGAGCCCGACGGCCACACCTTGCTGATCCACCACCTCGCTTTGGCGGCCGCGCCGGCGCTTTATAACAATCTCGGCTACGATACGCAGACCGCGTTCGCCCCGGTTGGCCTGGTCAATACCGGGCCGATGGTCGTTGCCGGCAAGCTCGCCCTGCCCCCGGTCGACGGCAAGGCCTTCTTCCCCTTTGCCAAGCAGCAGGCCGACAAGCTGACCGTCGCCCATGCCGGCGTCGGCTCGAACGCGCATCTTTGCGCCGTCCTGCTTTCGCAGGCTCTGGGCGTGAAATTCGCCCAGGTCGCCTATCGCGGCACCGGCCCTGCCATGAACGACCTCGTCGCGGGCCAGGTCGACGTGCTCTGCGACCAGTCGACCACCGCGGTGCCGCAGGTGCAGGGCGACAAGATCCGTGCCTATGCGGTGACCTCGGCCGAACGCCTCGATGTCCTGCCCAATGTTCCGACTGCGGAGCAGGCCGGCACCAAGATCGACATGACGATCTGGCACGGGCTCTATGCGCCGAAGGGCACGCCCGCAGCGGCGCTCGACAAGCTCAACGCTGCCCTGACCGCTGCGCTGAAGCAGCCGAGCGTGCTCGAACGCTTCAAGGCCGTCGGCACCAGCGCCTTCCCGCAGGCCGAGTGGACCCGCGAAGCGCATGCAAAGCGCTTCTCCGCCGAGGTCGCGAAATGGGCGGCCTCGCTCAAGGCGGCCGGGGTCACCCAGCAGAACGTCAACTGATCGGCGACACGCGCCGCTCGCAACTGCGGGCGGCGCGTGCTACCGGCGGAACCATGTCCGCCAATCTCGTGCCCCTCGAAAGTCTCCTGGACCTGCCGAACCATGCCCGCCTGCTCGGGCTCGATCTCGGCACCAAGACGATCGGCCTCGCGCTTTCCGATGTCGAGCGCCAGATCGCGACGCCATTGGAGACGATCCAGCGCGTCAAGTTCGGCCTCGATGCCGCAGCCCTGCTGAAGATTGCCGAAAAGCACGCCGTTGCCGGGCTGGTGATCGGCTTGCCGCTCAACATGGACGGCACCGAAGGCCCTCGCGCCCAGTCGACACGTGCCTTCATCCGCAACCTATCGCCGCTGACCTCGCTCCCGATCGTCTTCTGGGACGAACGCCTTTCGACGCTCGCCGTCACGCGGACCCTGCTCGATGCCGACGCCTCGCGCGCCAAGCGTGCGGCGGTCGTCGACAAGATGGCTGCCGCTTACATCCTCCAGGGCGCGCTTGATAGGTTGGCCCGGCTGGCGCCGGAAGAAGAATAGGCAGCAGCTCAGGGCATAGCCTGGTCGCAGACTGGCGACTTCAGCCGAGAAGGCATCGTCGTGCTCCGAGGTCGCAGGGCACATCCTCCCCCATGATGGCATGCGCCCACAAAAGAATCGCCACCGCCGGCAGGCGATGGCGATCGATCAAGCGGATTGGCTGGCGCAGAACTACCTAAGCCAAGTTCGTGCCAGCTTTGTGCTCAGCGGTAGCTGCCGCCGGCAGGGTCGCGAATATTGTCCGGAGCATAGCCGTAGCCATAGTAGCGCGGCGCGTAATAGCGGCGCGGTGCGACATAGACCGGCTCCTCATAGACATAGCGCGGCCCATAACCGTACCCGTAGCCATAGACCGGTTCGGCGTAGGCCGGCCGGCTGGCTGCGATGGCCGCCGCGCCGAGGACGCCGAGGCCGACGCCTGCTGCAATGGCGGCGCCGCGATTGGCCCGCCAACCGCGACGGTAATAATACTGCGAGTACTCGGCCTGTGCTGAGTCGAGACGGCTCTTGTCGAACGAAACAGCGCGACCCTGCTCGGCCGATGCCGGTGCCATCGTCGCTGCCAGCAGGCCACCGGCCAGCACTGCGGTCAGGGCGAGGCGGCTCTTTCCAAATTCAAGCATGGCTCTCTCCTCTAGGCGGGGTGTCCGCCCGTATCGTGGAATCTGAAGGTGGGCCGGTGAATGGCAGCTGAACCAATCGCAGCCGACCATTTTCTGGGACAATCGCCTTTCGACGCTGGCCGTCACGCGGACCTTGCTCGATGCCGACGGGCATGACGCCGACGGTCATCGCCGTGACTTGAGCCGACGCTGCAGACCGCAGCGCCGGCCGGAGGGCGCTGAAATCGGTGGGGAGTTGTCATCCTTCTCAAAACTCGCAGGAGCCAAAAAGGGCGGTGTGCTGCCCGATAAGCCGTCACCGCCGGAAAGCGGTGACGCTTTCACGATCTCGGATCAGCCGCGATCAGGCCTTCCTAAGGGCTGTCGCCGTTCTGCGAGAACGCGGCCGAACCAAAAGCTCAACGATACCCTGGCCCCATAGGGTCCCAAGTATTGTTGGGGTAATAGACATAGGGCTTCTGGAGATAGGTTCCGCCCGCCGGGTCGCGAATGTTATCGACATACTGGCCACCAACATAATAGTAGCCATTGCTGCCCAAATAACCGGGGGACCGTTGGACATAGCTTCCGCCCGCCGGATCCCGGATATTGTCCGGCGGATAGGCATAGGGGCTCGGTGTGTAGGTACGAACGGCAGGAGAACGATAGCCGGGCTCTACGTAGACCATGTTACGCCGATATTGCATGTAGTCTGCGGGCACAGTGTCGAGACGACCTCTGTCGAGCTGCGTTTCTCCGCGCTCCCCCGCAATCGCCGGGGCAGTCGTCAAAGCGACGAGGCTGCAGGCAGCGGCCGCCGCTACAGCGAGACACCTCTTTCCCAGTTCAGACATGGTTTTCTCCTCTCAGAGAGCATCCGCCCTGTCGGGGAAACCTGCCCAGGCTCGTTGCTGCGCCTGAACCTCCCCGGAACAATCGCGGACGGAAATAAACGTCGCCGCTGCCGAAAGGTTCCATGGCCGAAAGACTGCACGCAAAGATTGCATTTCAGGCAAAGCGAGGTCATGATCGGCGTACAGTCTTGTGCCAGAATGATTGTCAGAAGCAGCCAAACTCGATGAGCCAGCCCTCACAGAAGCGCCGACAAACCGCGAAAATAAAACCTGATAACAATATGATAAGCGAAGGCGTGCCGCGTGACGCAGGTGTAATTCGGCATGGATCACCAGCCACCCCCACCCCACCCACGGCTACACAACTTTCAGTTGCTCTCTATATCGAGGAGATGAGCCAGGAACTCGCGGTCATGGCGCGTGCTGCCCGGCTCGACAGCCTGGCCTACTTCATCGACATGACCCGGCTGGAGGCCGAGATAACCCGACGCAGCTGCGAAGCTCAGCAAATGGCGGGCAGGCGCACACAGGCGTGATTCAGAAGCGGCGCGACAAGGCTCCTCCGGCATGGCGCTGTACGGCGCCTTCCAGCTCCAGTTCGAAGATCGTCCGGCTAACCTCGCGGGCCGGATCGCCACTGGCTCGGACGAGATCGTCCAGGCCGATGGGCGCGACGCCAATCAGGCCCAGCAGCCGAGCCTTGCGATCTCCGGTATCCGGCGCTCGAAAGGCAGCCTCCGTCCGCGAGGCCCCGGCGTCCAGGCTGGGGGCCGCGCCGATACCCGGCAGGTCGAGCTCATCCCAAAGCGACTGCGAAGTCGCCGCCTCGCTTCCCTCCTCGCGCGCCAGCAGCGGCGGAGAGGCAAACAGATCGCTGCGCCCGAGCATAGGCGCCAGCACCTCGATCACATGCTCGGCTTCCGCACACAGGATCGCGCCTTCGCGGATCAGGTGATTGCCGCCCTCGGCCCTCGGATCGAGCGGCGAGCCCGGCACGGCGAAAACCTGTCTGCCCTGCTCGTTGGCGAATCTCGCCGTGATCAGCGATCCGGATTTGCGCGCCGCTTCGACCACGATCGTGCCGAGCGCCAGCCCGGAGACCAGCCGGTTTCGCCGAGGGAAGTCGCGTCCGCGCGGCACCCAGCCGATCGGCATCTCGCTGACTGCCGAGCCCCGCTCGCACAGGCGCTCGAGCAGGGGCAGGTTCTGCGGCGGGTAGACCTCGTCGAGACCGCCGGCCAGCACCGCGACGGTGCCGCTTTCGAGGCTCGCCCCATGCGCAGCGGTATCGATCCCGCGCGCCAGCCCGGAAACGACCACGAAACCGGCCTCGCCGAGCTCCCGCGCGAGCACCGCGGTGAGCTTCAGCCCGGCGGCAGAGGCATTGCGCGAGCCGACGATGGCGACGCAGGGCCGGTTCAGGACGGACGGATCGCCCTGGACGGTGAGCAGCGGCGGCGCCGAGTCGATCGCCTGCAAGGGCAGCGGGTAATCCGCTTCGCCCAGCGCGATCAGCCGCGCGCCGCGGCGCCCCAGCGTCTCGAATTCGCGCTCGGCCTCTGCCGGCGAGCAGATCTTCAGGCGTTTCCCGGCCCGGCGGGCGAGGTCAGGCAAGGCGTCGAGCGCCGCGGCGGCCCCACCGAAACGGTTGAGCAGCGCGCGGAAGGTGCGCGGGCCGATGCTCTCGCTGCGGATCAGGCGAAGCCATTCGAGGCGCTGCCGATCGTCGAGAGCCGGGCCCGGCATGAGGCTCTATCCTTTC
Organism: Allobosea rubneri; assembly: GCF_032464875.1. Classification (NCBI taxonomy): domain Bacteria; kingdom Pseudomonadati; phylum Pseudomonadota; class Alphaproteobacteria; order Hyphomicrobiales; family Alloboseaceae; genus Allobosea; species Allobosea rubneri. The sequence goes on along the minus strand of NZ_JAWDID010000066.1, from coordinate 8,844 downwards.
TGGCCGATCTTGCCTTCGCTGCCCGCGAGCAGGCGCGCAATGTTCTCGCGATGCATGAACCAGAGCAGCACAGTGAGGATCGCCATCAGAGCGGCCGCCTGCGGGTCTCGCACCCAGAACCAGAACAGGAGCGGCGTCAGCAGCGTCGCGACCAGCGCCGACAGCGAGGAGTAGCGGCTGAGATAGGCGATGCTGAGCCAGATCGCGGCGAAGGTCACCGCGATCGGCCATTTCAGCCCGATCAGAATGCCGAGATAGGTCGCGACGCCCTTGCCGCCCTTGAAGCTGAGCCAGACCGGAAAGAGATGCCCGACGAAGGCGCCGAGACCAGCGACCAGCGCGGCATTCCGGCCGCCCAGCAGATAGCCGGCGAGCACGACCGCGGCCGTGCCCTTCAGCATGTCGCCGACCAATGTCAGCGCCGCGAGCTTCTTGTTGCCGGTGCGCAGCACATTGGTCGCGCCGATATTGCCCGAGCCGATGCTGCGCAGATCTGGTCCGCCAGAGAGCCGGGTCAGGATGATTCCGAAGGGGATCGAGCCGAACAGATAGCCCAGGACGAGGGCCATCGCGCCCTGCGGGCCCGACAGTGCCCAGGTCAACGTGTCAGCCATAGAGCCTCCCCTGCCCTTTGGGCGAGATTAGAGCAGGATTCCGGAAAGTTGGAACCGGTTTTCGCATGGCGACCGCCAAGATGCTTGCCGCCGCAGGACGCTTCGGCCGTTCAGGCGAGCTCGCCACGATAGACCGCCACGCCGCCGACCAGGGTCACTTGCACCATGCCCTGCAGCCTCGCCTCGTCGAAGGGCGAATTCTTGGCCCGCGACTTCAGCTTGCGCTTGTCGACGACAAAGGGGGCATCAGGATCGAGCAGGATCAGGTCCGCCGGCGCACCGGCGACGAGCCTACCGCAATCGAGGCCGAGCAACCCGGCCGGCCGGCCCGACAGGGCCGCGAACAGTGCGGGAAGGCCGATCTGGCCGGCATGGAACAGCCGCAGGCTCGCCGGCAGCAGGGTCTCGATGCCGAGAGCGCCATTGGCCGCCTCGGCGAAGGGCTGGCGCTTGGTCTCGACATCCTGCGGATCATGGTCGGAGACGATCACGTCGATCAGCCCCTCGGCCACGCCTTCGACCATGGCGAGGCGCTCATCCTCATGGCGCAGCGGCGGCGAAACCTTGCAGAAGGTCCGATATTCGCCGACATCGTTCTCGTTCAGGGTCAGATTGTTGATTGAGACGCCGCATGTCACGAAGAGCCCGTCGGCCTTGGCCCGGCGGATCAACTCGAGCGAGTCCGAGCAGGAGACCATAGCGGCGTGATAGCGGGCGCCGGTGGCGCGGGCGAGCCGCAGGTCGCGCTCCAGCATCACCGTCTCGGCTTCGACCGGTATCCCCGGCAGGCCCTTGCGACTGGCGAACTCGCCGAGATTCATCACCCCGTCGCCGCGCAAATCGGGATCTTCGACATGGTTGATCAGCAGCGCGTCGAAATCGCGGGCATAGATCATCGCCCGGCGCATGACCTGGGGATTGCGCACTGCCTTCGCGCCATCACTGAAGGCGACCGCCCCTGCTTCCAGCAGCAGGCCGAATTCGGTGATCTCCTTGCCGGCGAGGCCCTTGGTCAGCGCGGCGCAGGGCAGGACGTTGACGATCGCCTTGTCGCGGGCCCGGCGCTTGATGAAGTCGATCACCGAGGGATCGTCGATCGGCGGGTCGGTATCGGGCCGGCAGAGCACCGTGGTGACGCCGCCGGCGGCCGCGGCCTGCGAGCCGGTGCCGAGCGTCTCGCGGAATTCCGCGCCGGGCTCGCCAAGGAAGGCGCGCAGATCGACCAGCCCCGGTGCCAGGACGAGACCGCGTCCCTCGATCCGCTCGGCTCCTTCGGGCAGAGCCGGCGTGGCTTCGCCCCAGGCGACCGACGCGATCGCGCCGTCGCGCACCAGCAGCGAACCGCGCTCCTCGCGCCCGCTGGCGGGGTCGACCAGCGTCGCCCCGACGATGGCGATGTCGCGGGCCTCAGACATCGGAGTTTCCTTTCAGAGCGATCGGAAGGTCAGCGGGCTGGATCGGTACCGGCCGTGCCGGCAGCGTCGAAACCGGACCTTGCGTCGCCTCAGACATTGGGAAGGTGCTGGGAGAGCGCATCGAGTACCGCCATGCGCACCGCGACGCCCATCTCGACCTGCTCGCGGATCAGCGACTGCGCGCCGTCCGCGACCTCCGAGGAGATCTCGACGCCGCGATTCATCGGGCCGGGATGCATCACCAGCGCGTCGGGCGCCGCCAGTTCGAGCTTGTCCCGGTCGAGACCGAAATAGCGGAAATACTCCTTGGGGGACGGCACGAAGGCGCCGTTCATCCGCTCGAGCTGCAGACGCAGCATCATCACGATATCGGCGCCCTCGAGGCCCTTGCGCATGTCGCGGAAGACCTCGACGCCCATGCGCTCGACCCCGGCCGGCAGCAAGGTCGAGGGCGCGATCAGCCTGACCTTGGCGCCGAGGGCGTTGAGCAGGATGATATTGGAGCGGGCGACGCGCGAATGCAGGATGTCGCCGCAGATCGCGACGGTTAGCCCCATGATCCGCCCCTTGTTGCGGCGGATGGTCAAAGCGTCGAGCAGCGCCTGCGTCGGATGCTCATGGGCGCCGTCCCCGGCGTTGACCACCGAGCAGCCGACCTTGCGGGCGAGCAGGTTCACCGCGCCGGCCGCATGGTGGCGCACCACCAGGATGTCGGGGCGCATCGCATTCAGCGTCGCCGCGGTGTCGATCAGCGTCTCGCCCTTCTTCACCGAGGAGGAGCCGACCGACATGTTCATGACGTCGGCGCCGAGCCGCTTGCCCGCCAGCTCGAACGAGGCCTGCGTGCGGGTGGATGGTTCGAAGAACAGGTTGATCTGGGTGCGGCCACGCAAGGTCGCGGTCTTTTTCTCGACCTGTCGCGACAGCGCCACATAGGCGTCGGCCCGGTCGAGGAGCGCCTCGATATCCAGATGCGAAAGCCCCTCGATTCCGAGGAGATGGCGGTGCGGATAGAGGGGTGCTTGCGAGGTCATTAAAGCAGGCTGTTTAGGCGCGCCCCAACCTGCGCGCAAGATGGCGCGCGGGCTGCTGCACAGGCTTTCTCAAGCAATCTCCACGCCGGCACCTGCCGACATGCGAAGCCTCACTCGCCCTTCACCGCATAGACATGCTCCGGCCCGGGGAAGCGACGTGCCTTCACCTCCTCGGCATAGGCCGACACCGCCTCCCGCACCTGCCCGGCGAGGCTGCCATAGCTCTTGACGAACTTCGGCACGCGCCCGGTCAGCCCGAGCATGTCGTCGAGCACCAGGATCTGCCCGTCGCAGGCAGCCGAGGCGCCGATACCGATGGTCGGGATCGCGACCCTTTTTGTGATCTCGGCCGCCAGTGGCTCGGCCACGGCCTCGACCACCAGCGAAAAGGCTCCCGCCTCGGAGATCGCTTCGGCATCGGCCAGGATCGCCGGCCATTCCGCCCGCTCGCGCCCCTGCGCCTTGAAGCCGCCGAGCGTGTTCACCGCCTGCGGGGTCAGCCCGACATGCCCCATCACCGGCACGCCGCGCTCGACCAGGAAGCGCACCGTCTCGGCCATGCGCAGACCACCTTCGAGCTTCACCGCGCCGCAGCCGGTCTCCTTGAGGATTCGCATCGCATTGCGCAGCGCCTGCTCGCGGCTCTCCTCATAGGATCCGAACGGCATGTCGACGACGATCAGCGCCTTCCGTGTCGCCCGCATCACCGCCTGTCCGTGCAGGATCATCATGTCGAGGGTCACAGGCACCGTGCTGTCGAGCCCGTAGACCACCATGCCGAGCGAGTCGCCGACCAGGATGAAATCCGCGACCTCGTCGACCAGCGCCGCCATCGGCGCCGTATAGGCGGTCAGCGAGACGATCGGCTCGCCCGATTTGCGTCGGCGGACATCCTGCGCGGTGACGCGGCTGACGCGGACTTGAACGGACATCGGCGCTCCCCCATTTCTGCTGCACCGCCCAGTTCGCGGTTGCGGGAGCGCCCTACCCCGTTCCCCACTTGACGCAAAGCACAATCGCAGTTTGACAGCGGCGACGGGCTGAACCACTTTCGCGCGCAAATTCCGAACCTTCGGAGCCTCCACCTGCCGCGCCCGCCGCCTTCCCGGCCGGGTGTGCGGTGGCGGAGGCTGTCTCATCGAGTATCCGCATCATGAAGCTTCTCGTCGTCGAGTCGCCGGCCAAGGCCAAGACGATCAACAAGTACCTGGGCTCCGACTACGAGGTCATCGCCTCGTTCGGGCATATCCGCGACCTGCCGGCCAAGGACGGCTCGGTCGATCCCGAGAACGATTTCGCCATGCTCTGGGAGATCGAGGGTCGCGGTGCCAAGCAGGTGTCGGAGATCGCCAAGGCCGCCAAGAACGCCGAGAAGATCATCCTGGCGACCGACCCGGATCGCGAGGGAGAGGCGATTTCCTGGCACGTTCTGGAGGCGCTGAACCAAAAGCGCGCCATCAAGGGCATCCCGGTCGAGCGCGTCACTTTCAACGCCGTCACCAAGGAGGCGGTGCAGACCGCGCTCGCCAATCCGCGCCAGATCGATCAGGCGCTGGTCGACGCCTATCTCGCCCGCCGCGCGCTCGACTATCTCGTCGGCTTCACGCTCTCGCCGGTGCTCTGGCGCAAGCTGCCGGGCGCCCGCTCGGCCGGCCGCGTCCAGTCGGTGGCGCTGCGGCTGGTCTGCGATCGCGAGCGCGAGATCGAGGCCTTCCGGGCCCGCGAATACTGGTCGCTCACCGCGACGCTCGCGACCAAGGCCGGCGCGACCTTCGACGCCCGCCTCAGCGGCGCCGACGGCAAGAAAATCACCCGGCTCGACATCGGCACCGGCGAGGAAGCCGCCGCCTTCAAGGCCGCGCTCGATACGGCGGCTTTCAGCGTCGCCGAGGTCGAGGCCAAGCCGGTCAGGCGCCACCCCCAGCCGCCCTTCCAGACCTCGACGCTGCAGCAGGAAGCCTCGCGCAAGCTCGGTCTTGCTCCGGCCCGCACCATGCAATTGGCCCAGCGCCTCTATGAAGGCGTCGACATCGGCGGCGAGACTGTCGGCCTGATCACCTATATGCGTACCGACGGCGTCGACATGGACGGCTCGGCGATCGCCGCGGCGCGCCGCGTGATCGGCAAGGAGTTCGGTGACAATTACATCCCGCAGGCGCCGCGCAAATACACGGTCAAGGCGAAGAACGCGCAGGAAGCGCACGAAGCCATCCGCCCGACCGATCTCGGCCGCCTGCCGGCGATGGTCGCGCGCCATCTCGAGCCCGAGCAGGCCAAGCTCTATGAGCTGATCTGGAAGCGCACCATCGCCAGCCAGATGGAATCCGCGTCGATCGAGCGCACCACGGTCGACATCGCCGCCAAGGTCGGCGCCCGCGATCTCGAACTGCGCGCCACCGGCCAGGTCGTGCTCTTCGACGGCTTCCTGACGCTCTACCAGGAAAGCCGGGACGACGAGGAAGACGAGGATTCGAGGAAGCTGCCGCCCATGAAGGCGGGCGACCCGCTGGAGAAGCGTGCCATCGCCGCCGACCAGCACTTCACCGAGCCGCCGCCGCGCTTCTCCGAAGCGAGCCTGGTCAAGCGCATGGAAGAACTCGGCATCGGCCGTCCCTCGACCTATGCCGCGACGCTCGGCACGCTGCGCGACCGCGAATATGTCCGCATCGAGAAGAAGCGCCTCGTGCCCGAGGACAAGGGCATGCTCGTCACGGCGTTCCTGGAGAGCTTCTTCAAGCGCTATGTCGAGTTCGACTTCACGGCGAGCCTCGAAGAGAAGCTCGACCGCGTCTCGAATGCCGAGATCGACTGGAAGGCGCTGCTGCGAGAGTTCTGGGAAGAGTTCACCGCGACGATCGGCGAGACCAAGGAGCTGCGCGTCACCGAGGTGCTCGACTCGCTGAACGGCATCCTCGGCGACTACGTCTTCCCGCCACGCGCCGACGGTGGCGATCCGCGCCGCTGCCAGGTCTGCGGCACCGGCACGCTCTCGCTCAAGCTCGGCAAGTTCGGCGCTTTCGTCGGCTGCTCGAACTATCCCGAATGCCGCTTCACCCGGCCACTGACCGTGCCGGCCGAAGGCGAAGGCTCCGGTGAAGGCGGCGGCCAGATGGTCAATGGTGTGCGCGTGCTCGGTACCGATCCGGATAGCGGGCTTGAAGTCAGCGTCCGTGAGGGCCGCTTCGGAACCTATGTCCAGCTCGGCGAGGGCGAGAAGCCGAAGCGCTCCAGCCTGCCCAAGGGCGAGAATGCCGCAACGCTCTCACTCGAGAAGGCGCTTGCGCTGCTCTCGCTCCCCCGTGAGGTTGCGCGCCATCCGGAGAGCGGCGAACCCATCCTTGCGGGCATCGGCCGTTACGGGCCTTACGTCCAGCACGGTAAGACCTACGCCAACATCGACAAGGACGACGACATCCTCGACATCGGCGCCAACCGCGCCATCGACCTGATCGTCGCCAAGGAAAGCGGCGCCGGCGGCCGGCGCTTCGGCGCTGCGGCAGCGCCCGGCCGTGAGCTCGGCGACCATCCCGCCGGTGGCAAGATGGTGGTGCGCGCCGGCAAGTACGGCCCTTACGTCAACTGGGGCAAGGTCAACGCCACCCTGCCCAAGTCGATGACGCAGGAGGAGATCACGCCAGATCAGGCCATCGAGCTGGTCAACGCCAAGGCGGCAGCGGGCGGCGGCACCAAGACCAAGGCGAAGGCAAGCACCAAGCCTGCGGCCGCCAAGACGCCGACAAAGGCGAAGAGCACCACGGCCAAGAAGACTGCGACGCCCAAGAAGGCCAGCGCAACCAAGAAGACCGCCAAGACCGAGGACTAGTCTCGACCGAGCGGAACGCAGTTAACGCTGCATTCAAAACCCTAGGTTACCCTGCGTCGCCGCAATCAAAACGACGGCGCGGGGGAACAGCATGAAATCCATCAGGACCCAGATTCTGGGGTTGATCGCGATTGTCGCGACCGGCGCCTTGGTTGCGGTCGGCTTCGCCTTGCTGGCGATGGCGCGCATCGACACGATGAACACACGCTCCTCGCAGCAGAACCATATCGCGCTCTCGGCCGAGCGGCTCAATGTGGCGGTCAACCTCGTCGTCGCCGATTCCTACCTCATATACACCGCTCGAAACCCGCATCTGGCGGGCATCGCGGCGACGACGGTCGAGGCCGGACTGTTCAATGTCGAGCAGCGCCGCAAGGACCTCGCCGAGATCATGCCCTCCAGCGAGAGCGAGCGCATGGAAAAGGTCAGCGGGCTCATCGCCGAGTTCATCGCCATCCGGACCGAGACGACGCGCCTGGTCCGCGAGATTTCTGCCCGGGCCGCCGAAGCCTGGGGCAACAGCGATGCGAGCAGGAAGAACCGCGCCGCGCTTCAGGAAGAGCTCACCTCGCTCAGCAGCTTCAACGAGACGCGCGCCAATGAGCTCGACACGGAGGCGAGCGCATTTTCGGGGCAAGTACGGATCTGGCTGCCGACAGCGCTGATCCTAGTGCTTGGTGGCGCCATTGCAGGCGCGCTCATCTTCTCCCGGCGCTCGATCATCCGCCCGCTCGTCGATCTGGGCGGGACGATGAGCCGCCTGACCGCCGGCGAGACCCAGATCGAGGTTCCCCACACTGCGCGCCGCGACGAGATCGGCGAGATGGCGCGCGCGGTTTCCGTGCTGCGCGAGAGCACCGAGCAGGTCGCGCTGCTGCAGGAAAAGGAGCGCGAGGCTTCCGCAGCGCGCATTCGTTCCGCCGACGCGATGGCCTCGGTGGTGTCGGATGTCGGCGAGGTCGTCAGCGCGGCCGCTGCCGGCGATTTCTCGGCGCGGCTGCAGATCGACGATGGCGACGCACAGATGCAGCAGCTCGTCGAAGGCATCAACGAGATCAACACCGTCGTCGATAACGCCACGACCGAGTTCGTCGCGGCGCTGCAGGCGCTGGCTGCCGGTGATCTGACCCAGCAGGTGCCGACCGCCTATCGCGGCCGCTTCGCAGAGCTCAAGGACGCGATCAACGAGACCATGGCGCGCCTGTCCTCGACCGTCAGCACCATCCAGACGATGTCGGCCGATGTCGGCCTCTCGGCCCGCGAGATCAACATGGGCTCCGACGACCTCTCGAAGCGCACGGAGGAGCAGGCCTCGTCGCTGGAGGAGAGCGCCGCGACGACCGAAGAGCTCGCAGCCTCGGTCAAGGCTGCGGCCCAGGCCGCGCAGCAGGCCGTGCGCCAGGCCGGAGAGGCCATGCAGGTCGCGCAGGCCGGCGGCAACATCGTCACCGAGGCCGTCGCGGCCATGGAGCGCATCGAGCAGGCCTCGAAGAAGATCTCCGACATCACCCGAGTCATCGACGACATCGCCTTCCAGACCAACCTCTTGGCGCTGAATGCGGCGGTCGAGGCGGCGCGGGCGGGCGATGCCGGCAAGGGCTTCGCCGTGGTCGCGTCCGAGGTCCGTACGCTGGCGCAGCGCTCCGGCGAGGCCGCCAAGGATATCTCGGGCCTGATCTCGTCCTCCAACACCGAGGTCGAGGCCGGCGTGAAGCTGGTCCGCCAGGCCGGCGACGCGCTGACCCGCATCGTCGCCGCCTCGCAGAACGTTCAGGCCACCGTCTCGGACGTCGCCGCCGCCTCGAACGAGCAGGCCAACGGCATCGAGGAGATGAGCCAGACGGTCGCCCACATGGACGAGATGACGCAAGCGAACGCGGCGCTTGCCGAGCAGAGCGCCGCCTCAGCCAGCGCGCTTTCGAGCAAGATCGGCGAGCTCAATGCCCTTGTCTCCGGCT